>JAQNCM010000210.1 GCA_029237615.1 Mucilaginibacter sp. | reverse complement strand
ACGACAATTATATATCATCTAATTTAGGAGGGCCGGGCCATGCAGACCAGGTAATTCTGAGTAATGACATTAAATCTGCTCCCCTGCTTTCAAGTGCTTTGAATGGGATTGCCCGAGGAGTTGACTTTTCAAATGGAGTGGCTTATCTTAAAAACAACTCCGTTGTTATTAGCGGAGGCATGGCATCTGAGCCAATGCTGATAGTGGTAGATGGAAATACAGGCAGCAACCGAAATATCGACAATATTAGCCCCTCCACCGTTGAAACTGTAGAAATTTTGAAAGGAAACAATGCGGCAATTTATGGCATAGCGGGCGGTGCCGGGGTTATGGTTATCACAACAAAACAAGGCGGATCAAATGCCGTTGTTATTAATAAGGAAATATCTCCCGGCGTTTTTTCTATTACGCCACAGGGCTTTTATAAAGCACGTGAGTTCTATTTACCAAATTATAATGTTAGTTCACCTGTTAGCAAATTGCCTGATTTGCGCACCACTGTATTTTGGAAACCTAATGTAATTACAGATGCAGCCGGCAATGCTTCCTTCAGTTATTTTAACGCCGATGGCACGGGCACTTACAGGGTGGTTGTGGAAGGAATTGATACCAATGGCAATTTAGGCAGACAGGTATTTAAATATAAAGTACAATAACTTAAACAAATGCTTTAAACAATAAATGCAGTTTAATAAGCTGCATTTGTTGTTTAATAAATTCTGGTAATAATGTAAACACTATCCAATACTTTATGTCTTGTGGTTTTGTTTATAAACGCGGGAAGTATATTTTCTTGCGGATAATCAATAAATGATCTTACTATCCTAAAGCCGGCATGGGTTTGAGCAAGATAATTAACTGATTGCCGGTCGGCATAAAAAACAGAAATTCCATCAGGTTTAAACTTATTGAATAGTTCAGGCGGGATCAGATCAACCGGCCTTTTACAATAAAACTGAAATATATTATTCCCGGCCTTTAACGAGTAAATGTGAAAATTATCAAAGGGTTTTTGATTGATATACTGCGCTGCTGTTATTTCACCTTTGTAAGGAATGATTTCGTTGTAAAAAACGGTGTTTAAATAAAATCCAACGAATAAAGCTGCAGCACAATTAAAAAAGAAAACCTTTTTATAGGCTTCGTTGATTTTAGCGGTAATCACAAAAATTAATATACCGAGAAAAACACAATCAACTGCAAATAAAAAGTAGTGGAGTGGCTTTAAAAAAAAATTAAGCAAAATAACTGCCAGGGGTAATAATATTATAAACACCCATTGAGCCACCAGCCTGAATTTGTTTCCAAAGCTGGTTAACCGGCTATAGCAAAAAGGAGCAGTAATGATGGCAAACAATGGAAAAATAGCATTGGTGTAAAAAGGCAGCTGGAAACGTGACAATGAAAACAACAGAAACAATAGTATTCCTCCGCTTAAAGAATAATATTCTTTAAGCTTTTTATGATTCCAGATATCTTTTACATTTTTAAAGACCGCATAATAAAATAAAAGGCACCATGGTGCAAATGCCCAAAGTAAGGTGTGCAGATAAAAGAATATACTCCCAGACGCCTTACGAACAATGGGGCCGTTATTAACAAAACGACCAAATTGGCTATCCCATAAAAACCATTTGATACCCGAAACATTATGCTTCCCAAAAACTATTTTTTCGGGGTGAAGATCAAACTGAATATATAAAGCATAAAATTCAGGCAGGGTAAAAATAAATGTAAGCAGCAATAACAATAACCATTTAGATTTAAATAATTCATTAAGCCTGTTTTGAAAAATTAAAGCTCCTATCAAACTGCCGTAAATAGCAGTAATAACAAATAATCCCTTTGTCATGATAGCAAAGGCCGTAAGCAATGCTGCCAAAAATATGTGGGCAAATGTATAACGTTGTTCCAGGCATGTAATGTGATAAATACTTCCCGTTATTAAGGCCATAAGATACGGCTCTGCCCTCACATCGGTATTTGAAAGCAACACATGCTGAACTGTCATTAATATTAAAACAGCCATAGCGGCTATTTCCCAACCATAATATTTACGGCTGAAAAGCCAGGTATAGATCAAACTAATTACAAAAAAGATTAGTGCCGGCAACCGGTAAGCCCATGTACTTATGCCAAATATTTTAAAACTGAGCATTATTATCCAGAAGGGGAAGTGTGGCTTATCGAGCCAATCCAGGTTATAGCTATACAGCTGAAATAAATCTCTTTTATAGATAAGATTTTTTGCGATTGACGCATACAAACCCTGATCGTCTGTAAAGAACTTAACGTTTAGACCCGCAAAATTTACGGCAAGCGCCAGCACAAATAAAAAAAGATAAAATATTTTGTTAGTATCTTTCATCTAATAGGTAATCGGCAATCCGGTTTCAAATACCGGGCAAATATATAGGTTATAGCCTTAAATAATTCTTATTAAAATCAGGAGTTATAAATGCACAAAAAAGCCCCATGCCCAAAAGACACGAGGCCAAAATCACAACAATTGTTTAACCTTTCGGTCAATTCCTAACTGTAATATGATTCTAATCAAGAACACCCAAAACAAAAATTGGTTTTAGCTATTTAAAGATATTTAAAGCTAAAATTCGGGCCGGTATAGGTAAAATCCGAATTTCAGTTTACCTTTATCCCGCATTAAATTTAACCTTAAAAAAAATACTTATGAAAAGATCATTTCAAATAAAGGCCATGTCATTTTTTCTGTGTGCCTTTTTAGCATCAACAATTGCATTTGCACAAACAGAGGCAAAACCCCTAGCAAGCCCGCGTGATAGTGTAAGCGGAACGGTTGCAGGTGCCAACATCACAATATGGTATGGCAGCCCGTCAGTAAAAGGCCGTAAAGTATTTGGCGGACTTGAGCCCTATGGAAAGGTTTACCGTGCGGGCGCTAATGAGGCTACCACATTTACCACTGACAAAGCTATCCTGGTTGAAGGAAAACCGCTTCCGGCAGGTACTTACGCATTTTTTGTAATTCCTCAAGAAAAAGGACAATGGACAGTAATATTCAACAAAACTGCAAAACAATGGGGGGCATATAAATATGACGAAAGCAAAGATGCATTGCGTGTAATGGTTACTCCAAAAGAAACAGCTATGCATGAAAGACTGGTATATTTAATTAACCAAAAAGGTTTTAGTATGGACTGGGATAAACTAAGCATCCCTGTTACCATAACTGCAAATCCTGCAATGTAAAAATTCAAATTACAAGTAAAGCCTTCTGGTAATTCCGGAAGGCTTTTTTATTTGTACCCCTTCTATTCTGCATATTTGTGCATTAGTAAATTCCACACCACATAATGTTAAATAAAAGAGATCGAAAAATATTAATAGCACGGCTTATAACCATCATATCTCTTTCTGTAGTTATTTTTTTGCTAACGCTACTTGCTGGTTACCCACAAACAATAGAACGTTATTATTCGAATGGTTTATACCCATTAATTTGCGGGTTGCTGCATGCTATATTTAACATTTTTCCTTTTAGCGCAGGTGATATATTGTATTTAGCAGCCATTGCGTACCTCATTTACGCCTTCGTCAGGTTAATAAAACTTGTTATAAAAAAAGCGCTTAAAGAGGCCGGTATCTTTTTGCTCGGAATAGTAATATGTATACAAAGCGCTATATTGATTTTTTATCTTTTTTGGGGTATGAATTATTTCCGGCCATCGGCAGGCGAGCGTTTACGGCTCTGCGATACCAGCTATACCACCGCAGATTTGAAAGCCGAGACTTCCATAATCATTGACAGCGCCAATGCATGCCGTGCCCGCTTAACAAAGGCAGATCTATCCGAAGATAACAGCGTAATATATCAAACTGCCGTAAAAGCCATTAATAAGCTATCAAATGATTCCATTAATTTCCGAACTTATCACCCGGCTGTTAAACCGTCTATATTAACCCACTTGCTCAATTATATCGGCACATCGGGTTATTATAATCCTTTTACTGGTGAGGCCCAAATTAATTACCAGATGCCCATTTTTAACAGGCCGGTAGTAGCCTGTCACGAAATGTCGCATCAAATGGGTTTTGGAGCTGAGGACGAAGCCGATTTTGCTGGCTACCTTGCGGGAATTAGCTCAAACGACCGCTTGCTGCGATATTCGGCCTACCATCTCGCCTTAGATGAATTTATGCATGCATTGTATTACAGGGACAGTTTATTAAATAAACAATTAAAACCACATATCTCTATGGCCGTGCATAAGGATTTCGTATTTGAAAGAGCCTATTGGCGCTCTTACCAAAGTAAAATTGATGAGTTGAGCGGTATTTTTTATGATAGATTTTTGAAAGCAAATAACCAGCCACAAGGACTTGCTACTTATAACAGAATGGTATTACTGGTGATGGCTCAATATAAAAACAAAGCCCATCGTTAATTCTATTTATAAATAGCATTGGTGGTGTTCCGGGAGGCATTACCAACGCTTACAGTACTACGCCTGCTGAAGTAAATATCAGCTTATTTTTACCCACCATTACTGAATTACCGTAACCATTGTCATTTATGTACAGCTTCTCATTTTCGGCGCTGACACGAAGGGAATCAACTATAAACCCGCCGTTTATCCTGACAACTGCTATTGGCGAATGCACCTCAAGTTCAGCAGAAATATTGTGTTCAAGAGCCATCGCAGCTTCATCATCAATCTGATGTATATGGATAATCATAGAGCCGTCTGATCTCAAAATTTTTATACTGTCCCTTTGTTGTTTAATTGCATATGGAGCACCGGTAACAGCTTTATTAGCCGTAATAATAACGGCAGTACCGTCAGTATCTTTAATATTAAGATCTATCTCCAACAATGATCCCGTAATTGTATCGTGATAAATGGAATTGATCTGTAAAAAAGTTGTTTCATTTTCCCTGTCACCGAAATATAAAATACCCTGGGGCACTATAAAAGCATTTGAGCCAATGATGAATGCGTATTTCATATTAATTAGTTTTACCATTAGTAATACTGGTAATGCGCAAAATGTTTGTTTATTTTATGTAAAGATGATAACGACCAGATAATCCCGGTCAAAAAAAATGCGTTCCGTATCTCACCCCGTAACGCACACAACATCATTCAAATAATGTTGATCAACTAAATCTCAGATAACATGTTTAAGATTACCCAAGCTCTTTATCTATCAATCCGGAGGATCAATAAATTTAATTTCATTTTATTGGGTTATAATAAGAAACTTATACCCCGGATTGTGTCATTTCAGCTATATTAGTTGTTGAACTCATAGCGAAACGCCGGGTATCAAACTATATTGCATTTAAAAATGTAAAGTTAGCACTAACTGAAAAAAATGCATAGAAAGGGCGCATTTGTTTACAAATTATTTAGCAAAACTGTTGTTACAATGACAAAACGATTATTTTGGGCACTCATATTTTCTCCCCTGTTTTTATTTTCGCAAAAATATACTGCAAAGGAAGTTGAACGGTTTAAGCAACAAGCACAGACAGTAACAATAGTGCGTGACAATTGGGGCGTACCCCACATTTATGGAAAGACCGATGCTGACGCCGTTTTTGGATTGATGTATACCGAGTGTGAAGATAACTTTAAAGGTATTGAGCAAAATTATTTATACCAGTTAGGCAAGCAAGCTGCGGTGGATGGCGAGAAAAGCCTGTACACCGACGTGCAATTGCAATTAATAGCTGACACCGCCGACGCTATTAAAGAATATAAAGCAAGTGCCCCATGGTTTAAAAAATTAATGGATGCTTTTGCCGACGGGGTAAACTATTATTTATATAAGCATCCGGACATTAAACCAGCGGTATTTCACCGCTATGAGCCTTGGTTTGCATTAATGTTTACTGATGGAAGTGTATCAGCAACGGTTACCGGTGGTATGAGTTTAAATGAAACACGCAGCTTTTATGGCGATGGTACAGAAAGCCTGGGAGCCATTTACAAACCAGGTACAGATGAACGGGAAACGGGTTCCAACGGCTTTGCAATTGCGCCTTCAAGGTCGGCAACAGGGAATGCTTTGTTATACATTAATCCGCATGTTCCTTTTTATTTTCGCAGCGAGGTACAGCTGGTAAGTGACGAGGGGCTTAATGTTTATGGTGCTGTCACGTGGGGTCAGTTTTTTGTTTACCAGGGCTTTAACCAGCATTGCGGCTGGATGCATACAAGCAGTAATGCCGATGTAGGTGATCTTTACGCCGAAAAGGTATTTAAAAAGGACGGAAAATGGTTTTACGAATATAACGGAACATTAAAGCCGGTAACTACCCGCAAATTGCTTATCAATGTTAAAAAAGGCAATCAGTTGCTGCAAAAAACAATTACCGGCTATTACACCCATCATGGACCGATATTAGGCAGCCGTGAAGGAAAATGGCTGGCGCTTAAAGCAAATAACCGTTCTTATAATGCCCTGCTGGAATCGTGGCTCATCACAAAAGCCAATACGTTTGATGAATATAAAAAAGCAATGAGCCTGCTGTCAAACGGCACCAATAATACAGTTTACGCTGATGACCGGGGAAATATTGCGTTTTGGTATGGCAACTTTATGCCAAAGCGTGATCCCAGGTTAGACTGGACGTTACCGGTGGATGGCAGCGTCGCAGCAACGGAATGGCAGGGATTACATTCTTTAAACGAAATTGTACACGTATATAACCCGGCTACCGGCTGGATTGAAAATTGTAATTCAACGCCCTTTACTTCGTCTGGCGAAAGCAGCCCGGATAAAAGCAAATACCCGGCATATATGGCTCCTGACGGGCAAAACTACCGCGGATTAAATGCCATCAGATTGTTTAGCGGGGCTAAAAATATCACACTGAATGGATTAATAGAAAAAGGATACGACCATTACCTTACGGCTTTTGACTTGATGCTGCCGCCGCTGTTAAAAGCGTTTGACAAGGCCCCTGATTCACTCAAACAATTGCTTTCAAAACCAATAGCATCTTTACAGCAGTGGGATAAAAACACCTCAGCTAATTCAATCGCCACCACATTGGCTATTGAATGGGGCACCATGCTGATGCGGGAGCTGCCTCCGGCAAAAACCACTGAAGAAGGCACTTATCAAACCGCCCGGGTCAATGCCTTGATACAAAGCATTAGTGATAAAAAACTGCTTGACCTGCTTGTTGAATCTTTAGATAATCTTCAAAAACGGTATGGAAAGTGGGACGTTGCATGGGGAGATATAAACCGTTATCAGCGCCCGGCAGATGGGGTTAACTTTAATGACGATGCGCCCAGCCTGCCTGTCGGGCTGGCTTCGTCGGCATTTGGACAGCTGCCATCGTTCCAGAGCCGCACCATGAATACAAAAAAAAGATATGGATATTCGGGTAATAGCTTTATCGCTGCTGTGGAATTTGGTTCCCGTATTAAGGCAAAAACGATAATAACCGGCGGTCAATCATTCGATCCCGCTTCCAAACATTACACAGATCAGGCTGGCATGTATATTGAAGGTAGGTTTAAAAATGTACTTTTTTATAAAGAAGAGGTACTGAAACACGCCGAAAAAACCTATCATCCAGGGGCTTGAGTCGAAAATTAAATGTATATTTGAGAGAAGATTGATAAATTATTATGAAAAAATGCCTTTACCTTTTATCCATAACGTTTTTTTGTTGCTCGATCGGCTATTGTCAAAGTATTAAGTTTAGCGACCTGGTTTATCTTACAAGCCTCAACAACAGGCAGGTATTTGATAACTTGATGCAAGGAAAAATATTCAGACAAGATTACACCGCAAATGTTAACGGACAGGAAATAACGTATTTTAAAAGCATCGGCCCAAAAGCAAACTCCGAAAAAATAAATGTAGGAGGTTATACAAAGCTATTTAACGGCGCCACACTTAAAACGGTTTACTATAGCTCTAATGATCCGCTAAATATTTTTAATATGATAAGCCAGGTAAAAAGATATGGCCTGGAACTAAAATTCAGAGGTGAAGATGCTGCAAACAATATTTATTTGTATGATAATAACTTTTATCATGTCAGCATCTACCTCAAGCGCGACCAAACTGCCGGTTTGGTTGAAATTAAACAAAAGGAATATTTAGGGATGGAGTAAGTAGGGTAATTTGTAATTTATTGCATAATTTGGCTTAAACCTTCCTTTTACCAGTCTCCAGTCTCTATCCTCTAATCACTTTTTCTTCGAAGCCTTAGCCTTTGGATTAAATGTCAACGCGAGCTTTATCCAGCGGTCAAAATCATTTTGCCTGTAAAAACCGGGCTCACTAACAAATACAAAGTCTTTACTGGGCTTATCTCTTATTATCATCTGGCGGCAATTGCTGTCTTCCAGAGCTGCTTCCATTGCATCCGCTCCTATACGGCAAAGCAATTCATCGCCACTAACACAAACGCACATTTTCCCATTCACCATAAAACATACGCCTCGAAACATCTCCTTTTCTTCAATATCAGGTAAATGAACTAATGCTTCTCTGACACGGTCTGCAAGTTTGGTATCGTATTTCATATTCAATTGTTGTCACCTAAAGTTGATAAAATTTATTTAATCTGTTTAATCAACCTAAATTTAAATTCCCGCCCTATCCCGATAAAACTGCGGTGATTAAGCGGAAATTCCAGTATAACGTGTGCCAGGCTAAGCATAAAAAGCCATTTAATGCCAAGGCGGTAATTATAAAAGTATAATGCGACTGAACCAAGCCATATCAATCCAAGTGCAACGCCCATTGTAATAGTAATGCGATGCCAGTTGATTATGCGTGTTTTACTGAACCAGTTGATATAATGATAGGTATAGGCAAAGGCGATAACACGGGTTAAAATGATGCTGGCCGGGTTTGTATAAATATCAACAGACTGATTACGAAGTGTAGTAGTAATTAATTGGGAAAAGCTCTTGTAATTGTTAATTGCCCATAATGCAGGGGCGCTGTTAGCCGAAGTAAACAAGAAACAGAGCAATAAAGGACAAACTAAAAAGACAAATAATGCGATATAACCTGAAACAATTTTGTTTTTTAAAGCTCCAAATAACATAAATGCACCTGTAAACACATAGACATGGATAAGTGTAGGCACATACAGGCCAAAAATTGTACGTAGCAGGTTATGTGAAAGTAAAAAGTAGCCCGCGGCAACCAATATGATAAAAGCCAGCAAGCAATTAATTCGACCTTTAACTACCAATAAAATGAATGACAAGCCGAAAGTATAATAAATGATATTTGCGTAAGGCAATTTTAAAAACAGCGCGATAACAAAAACGGCTGCGATGAGGAGAGAGTCATATCTTTTTAGGGTAAAAAACTGTTTGCCTTTAAGCCAGGATATTTCGGTTAAATAATGTGCCGGGCCGAGTATGGCGTAGGATAAAAGGAACAACTCGAAAGGGACTATAAAAGCCAGGCACAAGGCCAGCAGCATTGCCAGGACATTAAAATAGTTAATACGGTTTAGCTGGCTTGTGGTCATTGGTCAATAGTCATCGGGTCGTTTGCAACTGTTATTCATTTTGCAATTTAGCTTAATCAACCTGTTTCACAAAAAAGTTAAATTATTTAAAATGTTCGCATTTCACAATCGTCTATATATTTAAATAACAATACATTGATAACAGCTGTAATGCCCGAAGAAAAAAACAAGACCATCCTGCAAGCAATAAGCTCGTATGGTAAAAACTTGTTGGGCTTTATACGGCGAAGGGTTAAAAATGATGCCGATGCCGAAGACATTCTGCAGGATGTATGGTACCAGTTCAGCGAGGTAATTAATTCGGAGCCGATTGAACAAACCGGAGCTTGGCTATACCGGGTGGCACGTAATAAAATATTGGATAAACATAAAAAGCATACAGAAACTTTGCTGGATGATATGGTGACCGATGAGGATGACGACGAAGCGCCGGACTTTAAAGCCATCCTGATGACGGAAGCTAATACGCCGGAAACCGAATACCTGCGCAACCTTTTTTGGGAACAATTATTTTATGCACTGGATGAATTACCCGAAGAGCAGCGACAGGTGTATATATGGCAGGAGCTGGAAGATATTTCATTTAAAGAGATAGCTGAACGCACCGGTGAAAATATACAAACGCTGGTATCGCGCAAACGTTACGCGGTATTGCACCTTCGTAAAAGACTTAAACAATTGTATTTAGAAATTACAGAATATTAAAAATTAAAAACATGAGACCATTTTTTTATAAAAGGCGATTTATATTTATTCCATTGGCAGTTGTCGCCTTCCTGTCGCTCATCAGCTTCGTGGTGATGAATTTGTGGAACTATTTGTTACCTGAGATACTCCACGTTGGCATTATTAATTTTTGGCAGGCCATGGGTATATTTATTTTATGCAAAATACTGTTTGGCTTTGGCAAGGGCAACAGGATGGGTGGCGGAGCTCCATGGATGCGACACCAGATGGCCGAACGGCTTAAAAACATGAGCCCAGAGGAAAAAGAAAAGTTCAAAGAACGTTTGAAAAACGGCTGTGGCTGGGACAAATGGGGTAAGGATAGCCGGCATTCATTTGATAGTAAATGGGATAACTTTACAACCGAAACAGAAAAAACCGCTGAATGATAAAAGCAAAGTCTTTAGTCGAAAGTCTGAAGCCGGCTATTATTGGGCGGGCTTAATTATAAAAGACTTCTAACTTACTACTTATTACTAATTTAAAACTTCATAAAATGGATGTATTAATTTTTGTAACAAGCATTGAAAAGCCAGAACAGGTTGACGAGGTTAAACCCTTGTTAACCGCTGTTCCGGCGATAAAACAATGGAATTTTGACCTTGACGATTGTGATAATATCCTAAGGATAGAGGCCAGCAATATTTCGCCTAGGTATATAGAATCACTAATACAAACAGCAGGTTATAACTGCCAGGAACTGGATTACTAATCGCTTACACCGATATACACATAACCTAAATGCTCCAGGTCGGCTATAGTTTTTGTCAGATGTGTTTTGCCATCTTTTAATAAGTAAACGTTATCGCTTACATCAAGCAAATGGCTATACATATGGTCGGTGATTAAAAACCCTTTATTAGCTTTTTCTTCTATCAAAAATTCTTTTATTTTTTCTATCTGGATGGGATTTAAATGCGTAAAAGGTTCATCAAGCATAGCGAACAACGAAGGCGATTTTACAATGATATAAATTTCTACTGTACGCCATTGACCACCGGAAAGAGAATTTACCTTAACATCCCGCCGCCCCTTAAACTCGGGAAACCTGTTTTCAAAATCAGTATAATTTAACTGAAAATCATCCAGCACCCGTTTAACTTTAAGTGATTTTGGAATGAAATTAAATTGAGGAAGATAAAGCAGCAGATCAGGTCTTTTACCCGCCTTCATGATTCCTTGACCGTCGAATCGTACAGAATTACTGCCTGCTTGCAAATTACCCAGCAAAATATTCATCAGGCAGCTTTTTCCCTGTCCGTTACGCCCAAGCAGGCCGGTAATTTTACCGGTTTCACATTTTATAAATATATCAGACAAAATGCGCCTCGAGCCAAAATTAAGTTCGATCCCATCCGCTTCAAGAGTATGAATCATCTTTTGGTATAAAAGTATAAGTGGATCAATAAGACCGACCAAAGAAACAGGTTTGATAAATATGCCGGAATGCCTATCAGCAATTGTATCAGTATTATTCCCAGCCAAAGCAAAAAATCAAAAATTGAAGTACTTATCAATAGTTTTAATTTTGAAATACCCAGGTTTTGATAATAATAAAGCTCTTTTTTTTTGTAATGATCGGCGGTGTAAAATATCATGATAATAGTTATCACTTTATACCAAAATAAAACCCCGATTATTTTATATGGATCATGGCCTGCATGACTGAACAGAAAGATACAACTGAGCGTTACCAGGAAATTTGCTAAAAATATCCCGCCGTAAAACCTTGTGATAAGTTTGAGGGTACGCATCTATGGAGGTTAACGCAATAATTATTGATAACTTATAATTTAGTTAAACTAATTATTCCATATCGGCAATAATAGACTGTGCTTCCTGGTCTTGATTCTCTGTAGTAATTTTGGAAACCAGGAAAACAATTAAGGCTCCAAATAGGGCAATAATGCCAAAAGACCATCTTAAACTAGCCGTTTGCGCTATAAAGCCAACAAACGGGGGTACTAAAACAAAGCCTAAATAACCTATTGTTGATATAGAGGCCAGTGCGGAGGAACTGCTCATACTTTTTGACCTGCCCGCCAAACTAAATATCATTGGCACTATACAGGATACGCCAAAACCTACCAATATAAAACCAAACGCCGCAGTAACTACATATGGCAAAGCAACGGCTATTGATAATCCGCAAAAAATAAACAAGCCGCTGAATTTCAATACTGTTTTGATTCCTGACCGGGTAACCAGTTTGTCTCCGAAAAACCTGCCGGTGGTCATCGCTACCAGGTAAATAACAAATGCGGCCGTAGCTATTGTTTTATCAGGGGTTACTTCCTTTTGAAAATAGAGCGCACTCCAGTCGTACATGGTATTTTCGCAAGCCATGCAGGCAAAACAAATAAGTGAAAACTTTAGCAGGTATTTGTCGGGCAATGAGAATACCGGTTTACGGCCTTGTTTTATGGGTTGTTGATAAAAGGTATCCTTGATAAAATAAAAGGTGAATAAAGTTAGCGCCACACTCACCAATACAAAGTGATAGTTGGGGGCAATGTTAAAATATACCATAACAAGCCCAAATGCGGCCCCGGCAAAACCAGCCAGGCTCCATATACCATGAAAGGTGGCCATAATGGATTTGGTGTACAATGCCTGCACCGCCACCCCCTGTGTGTTAATAGACAGCGTCATCAGGTTGCGGGCTGATCCAAAACAAAGCAGTACCAGTATCAACTGCCACATGCTATCGGCAAAGCCTATTAAAATTAATATCACACTTAAAAACAGCGAACCGAAAAGCATTACGCCTCTGCTGCTATATTTACTTAATAGCCAACTGGTAAGCGGCATGGTGAGCATTAAGCCAATGGGCAGGGCAAATAAAACAGTGCCTAATTGCGCATCATTTAAATGCAGCTCATGTTTTATAGTAGGGATCCGCGAAGCCCAGGTAGAATATCCGAAACCCGAAAGAAAATAGAATATGGCACAAGCTATTCTTAACTGACGGGGTGTTTTTTGGTTATTTGATTCTTCGCTCACCTTAGGGTGCTAAAATACAATAATAGCCTTACTTTATTCCCGAAAAGCATCCCTTTTTTAAGCGTTTACGACAATCAATTTATTTAATTGCTTTGCGGAAATAAAAGAAACAAAGCAAATAAAGGCAAAGCATACCCAGCAGGAAGCCGCCAAGTACATCCGTAAACCAATGAGCACCCAGGTAGATCCTTGAAAATGGAATTGTAAAGATCAATAGCATGGCTATTACTGCAATCGGTATCCTGATAGATTTCGGAATATTTTTTAAACGGTACATGAGTACTGCTATAAATCCAAAAAATACAATATAAAAAACCACATGGCCGCTCGGAAAACTTTGCTGATTAACCTTTTGAACTATTCTCACTAATGGCTCAGTTGGTCTTGGCCGGTTAACCAGCATTTTAATCAGCGTAGTTATCAGACTTGAAGCAGAGGTTATTAATAGGAACAATGCCTCCCTTCTGTATTTAAAAATAAAGAAAACCAATGCCGCCAAAAGCACAATGATAATAGAGCCAGGGAAATACCCAAACCAGCTCACAAGTTTCATCAAAGTGTCCAATAAAGGATTTTGATCTTCCTGTACTTCCTGCGAAAATTCGAGATCAATAAATGAGTGGGGGAAGACTAATACGAGTATAGTAAGCAAAATAAATCCGGCAATGATGCTGCCCAGCACGTAATAGGTAACCTTTTTACGGTATTTTTCAAATATCATATTATAACTTTATGCTTGGATGTCAAGCTCTCTTTGGATAGCAACAACAAAAATGCCCGGACTTTGTGAGCCGGGCATTTGTTAAAAAGTTTATTTAGTTACTTACCAACAACCACTATATGAAAAGTGCCGGGAACTTGCTGTGGCCTTGGATGGGCATTTTCGGCAGTGGGTTCAACGGGCTTCATTTGGGCTGTAGGCAAATATAATTTGTGCGAATAAACATCAATGCCTATGGTTCTTGCGCCTGCTTCGGTTGGGATGTTTTCTACAAACTCAAATTTGTTTGCATTTACTTCGCGTACTACGGATATGGTACCCTCTCCATTTGAGCTGTAAGCCAATTTTAGTTCGGGGTCAAAAGCCACTCCGTCACATCTTCCAATCGGAAACTTACCTAATATGGCACCATTGGTTGCATCTAAAACAATCATCGTTTGATTACCGCCGCAGCCAATAAACAGACGTCCGGTTTTACGGTCAATATCCAAACCTGAAGGCTCTTCGCCCCCTGTAAGCTTCCACCTGTTCAATATTTTATAGGTAGCTGCATCAATTTCAACTTCTTCTCCGGTATCTTCAATATTTACAAACACTTTTCCTTTACCGTCTGATACACCTGTTTCCGGTTTTCCACCCAAAGGTATGGTTGCAACAACCGCATCGGTAGCGGCGTCAATAACGGTTGCATCCTTACTACGGCCGTTGAATGCATATACTTTCTTCGAAAAATCGTCATAAAAAATAGCATCAGGGTTGGTGCCTGCATCTACCGTTTTTAATACCTGGTTAGTTTTCAAATCAAAAACAGTAACATTATTTGCCCTGCCGTTGCTGGTATAGCCTTTATTAAATTCATGAGCAACGGCAACGCCATGTACGCCCTTAGTATCGGGAATATAGCCAACCGAATCGCCGGTGGTTGCATTTAAAATATTTACCTGTGTGCCATGCGATGCATATATAAGTTTTGTTGATCCGTCAACAGTGATATAATCCCACCCGCCTGAGCTGTGGATAGGGAAGTCGGCCAGCACGTGAAAGCCGGTTTTTGTTTGCGCAAACACGTGGTTCGGTGCAATCATAACTATGCTGAATAACAGCATGCAAAGCGGTTTGATAATTGATTTCATGACAAGTGATTTTTTTATATAATTAATTATTAATTCTGGATAAATTCTGTATAAACTAAACATTATGAGCGCGAAGAAGTGTTCCATTTTTTGAGACGGAACAGGTGGAACGATTGGAACGGGTGGAACACTTGAATTAAAGACTATAAACTACTGTATTTAAACAACTTATATAAATATCACCAATTTTATCATTATGCCTGCACATCCGGCTCGCTTGTCCGTATCGTGTCCGTTATTGATCATTAACAACCTAACACTCCGGCAAGCTCAATGGTATGTTAATAGCCAATCCACCATCGGATGTTTCTTTATATTTCGAATTCATATCCAATGCTGTCTGCCACATGGTTTTAACTACCGCATCCAAACTCACTTTCGCGTTATCGGGGTTAGTTTGCAGGGCGAGTTGTGAAGCGGTTATTGCTTTTATGGCACCCATGGTATTACGCTCAATACAGGGCACCTGCACCAGGCCGCCTATCGGGTCGCAGGTCATGCCAAGGTGATGCTCCATGGCAATCTCTGCCGCCATCAATACCTGGCGTTGTGTACCGCCTAAGCATTCGGTAAGCGCAGCTGCTGCCATTGCCGATGATACGCCGATCTCTGCCTGGCAACCGCCCATCGCTGCTGAAATAGTGGCTCCTTTTTTAAATATGCTGCCGATCTCTGATGCAGTCAGCAAAAATTGAACGATGCGCTCGTTGGTATAGCCATCGCAAAAAACAAGGTAATATTGCAAAACCGCTGGTACTACGCCGGCGGCACCATTGGTAGGTGCCGTTACCACCCTGCCGAAGGATGCATTTTCTTCATTCACCGCCAGTGCAAAGCAGCTTACCCAATCCAGGGTGTTCTGAAAACTGTTGCCTGTTTTCCGGATTGCAGTTACCCACTCATCAAAATTGTTATAGGAATAATTACCCACCAGTTTCCGGTTAAGATTTGCCGCGCGCCGGGCCACGTTTAATCCGCCGGGTAATAAACCAGTGGTATGGCAGCCCCGGTAAATGCATTCTTTCATAGCTTTGAAAATACTCAGCACCCCGGCAAGCGTTTCCTGCTCGCTGCGCCAGGCAAGCTCATTTTCCATTACTACTTCCGATATTTTGAGCCCGGTTTTTATACACCAATGCAGCAAATTATTAGCCGTTTCTATCGGGAAAGGCAAGTCGACTTCGTTTTTGGATTGATTCTGGCCACCCTCACGCACAACAAATCCTCCCCCAATGGAATAATAGGTTTCAGAAACGGCTGTACCGTTACTTAAAAATGCCTGGAACGTTACTGCATTGGGATGATAAGGCAGGCTTTCGTTAAATAAGAATAACAGATCATCATTTCCATTAAAGCTAATCTGGTGTTTGCCGGTGAGCAGCAACTTACCTGATTGCCTGATCTGCTCCGTTTTTAAAATAACCTGGTCCACCTTAAAAGTAACCGGATCATCGCCGCTTAAGCCCAACAGTATCGCTATATCTGTACCATGCCCCTTACCGGTTTTAGCAAGTGAACCATATAATAAAATTTTTATTTGTACTACAATGTTTAATACCTGTTTTTCTTCCAACAGCTGAACAAACTGCTGTGCGGCACGCCAGGGGCCAAGCGTATGCGAGCTAGACGGACCAATGCCGATCTTAAACATATCAAAAACCGAAATTTGTTCTCTTTGCATTTAGCCAAAAATACTACAATATGCTGTTACTATTTTTCAATAAGTTTCTATTTTTCTTATATTTTTATTAGCTTACTTCGATTTACTAAACAATAAATTAAAACCTATCACGATGCAAAATTACGATTCAAGCTCAGGTGGCGACGCAAATGTCATACTGGCATTTCTTGGCATTATTTTAATCCCTCTATTAATTATTACCTTAATTACTGTAATAGGGCAATGGAAAGTTTATTCCAAAGCCGGCAAACCCGGCTGGGCAGCTATAATACCTATTTATAATTTAATCGT
>JAQNCM010000208.1 GCA_029237615.1 Mucilaginibacter sp. | reverse complement strand
ATATTACCTTTATCATCTACATCCACAAAGCTCAGCTTTATCCTCCCGGCTTTTTCAAGAGCTTCCATAGTGTGTAACACTGCATGGTGCTCTAAACGGCTGGTGATTGCATGTTTAATGTTATGGTCAGTTATACCACATCTTATGGCTGTGTTATCGGCCTCCGTGCCGCTCGAAGTGAAAAATATCTCAGCAGGTGAGGTATGCAGCAAATTGGCTATAGTTTTGCGCGATTTCTCAATTAATGTCCTTGCCTCCCTTCCATGAGCATGTATAGACGATGGATTGCCATACGTGCTTTCCATCACATTATACATTTGTTTCATCACTTCCGTATCAAGTGGCGTTGTAGCGGCATTGTCAAAATAAACACGCATCTTTTGTAATTGTAGATTGATTGGGTTATTGAATTATTGACTTTAAAACCTAAATCCCGGCGTTAAAACTTAACAATAATTACCTTAATTTTAATATTTCTTTTATGTCGGCAATTATCTTGCTGGCTAAATTGTTAGCCACCGTTTCCGAGTTGCCTTCCGAGTAAATACGAATAATGGGTTCGGTATTTGACTTGCGCAAATGTACCCATTCTTTATCAAACTCTATTTTTAAGCCGTCGATGGTGGAGTATGGTTGTTTTTTATATTTATCTTCAACCTTCAGCAACAGCCCGTCAATATCCATTTCAGGTGTGAGGGTTATTTTATTTTTGGAAATAAAATAACCGGGATAAGAGCTTCTTAATATGGATACCGGCTTACCGTATTTGGCAAGGTGGGTTAAAAACAAAGCAATGCCTACCAATGCGTCACGCCCATAATGCAATTCAGGGTATATTACACCGCCATTACCTTCACCGCCAATCACCGCATTCACCTCTTTCATTTTGTTTACTACGTTCACCTCTCCTACTGCTGCGGCATGGTATTCGCCACCAGCTTTTTCAGTAACATCGCGCAATGCACGGGTTGATGAAAGATTTGAAACAGTGTTTCCCTTTTTATTTTTCAAAACATAATCAGCAACAGCAACAAGGGTGTATTCCTCGCCAAACATATTACCATCTTCGCATACAAAACACAAGCGATCAACATCCGGATCAACAGCTATGCCCAGGTCAGCCCTTTTATGCAATACCTCTTTTGAAAGGGCTGTGAGATTTTCTGGTAACGGTTCCGGGTTATGCGCAAAGTTACCATCCGGCTCACAGAATAATTCATATACGGTTGTTACTCCCAAAGCCTTTAATAAAGCAGGGACAAATATTCCGCCTGTTGAATTAACACAATCAATAACTATTTTAAAATCTGCTTTTGCAATTGCCCCGGCGTCTACCAGGGGTAAAGCCAGTATTTTATCTATATGCTGTTTTAAATAATTATTATCTGTAAATACTTTTCCAATATCATTGACGTCGGCAAACTTAAAATCGCTGTTTTCGGCAATTTCAAGTACCTCCTTGCCTTCCGCATCGCTGATAAATTCACCATCGGCATTTAATAACTTCAGTGCATTCCACTGTTTTGGGTTATGACTGGCGGTAAGAATAATCCCGCCTGCTGCATGCTCGGCTGGGACAGCCACTTCAACCGTTGGGGTGGTTGATAGCCCTAAGTCGATCACATCAATACCCAATCCCTGCAGCGTCCCGCAAACAAGGCCGTTAACCATGCTTCCTGAGATCCGCGCATCACGGCCAAGAATTATTTTTTTAATACCGGTTTTCTTAACAGCCCACGTACCATACGCCGAAGTAAATTTTACAATATCCAACGGAGTTAAACCTTCACCCACTTTGCCGCCAATGGTGCCCCTTATGCCCGAAATCGATTTAATCAGTGTCAAAGTGTAATGTTTTAGCGCAAAAATAAAAATATTTAATCGAAGGATAGTATAAGATGCAGCGATTTAACAAGCAAAACGCATTTAGGGCGTAATAAGAAATTTAATTCTAAAGGCTAAACCCTGTTTAGGGTGTGATAAAAAATCGCATTTCGCAGGCTAAAATGCATTTAGGTCGTGATAAAAAATCACATTTTTAAAGCTAACCGCATTTTGGTCGTGATAAAAAGCCAAGGAAAATTATCATAAAGTACTATATATCAGAACAATACAATAAATGCCATAAAAACACCGCCTGTTCAGGCGTCCGCGCTTAAACAGGTGCGGGCTGAATGGGCCTGGCAAACTTTATCAGTGTTTACCTATACAAAGATACGAAATCCGTGCTTTGATTCGTTAACTTCAGGCCACCCTCTGCACTATTTATTCTGCACTATTTATTATTTATATTTGGCCCATCTTTTAAAACTATTTACTAAACAATGCCTGATTACCTTTTACAACCCGACCGGCATTTATTTTATTTCATCAATCACGACCTTGCCAATCCCTTTTTCGATTGGATTATGCCCTGGTTGCGGAACCCTAAATTCTGGATACCGCTATATTTATCCATTATTGCATTTTGTGTTTGGAAGTATAAAAAGCAGGGGTTAATTATTATCGTACTTATGGCGCTTTCAGCTGGCTTCGCTGATTTTACCAGCGCACGCATCGTAAAACCATTAGTAAAAAGGGTACGCCCATGCCGCGACGAGCTTGTATCAAAAACCGATATTGAACGGGTTAGCTGCGGAACAGGCTATAGTTTCCCATCAACCCATGCCACAGATCATTTTGCCATGGCTTTTTTTATGATACTTTTATTTTGTAAAAAGTGGCCCTGGATATGGTTTTGGGGGATACTATGGGCCGGCACCATTAGCTTTGCCCAGGTGTATGTTGGCGTGCATTTCCCGATAGATGTTTTTTGCGGGGCGATTTATGGGGCCTTGGTTGGATGGCTGTTTGCATTTTTATTCAGAAAATTACAACCGATGGGTTTAAAACCCATGAAGTAAAACATTGGCTAATTTGTCATTCCAAGTGTTAAAATCAGGGTAACTATGAAGGAGAAATGACACAAAAGGGTGTCAAAAAAAAATTCGAAATCGAAAATCCGAATTCAATCCTACCCACGCATTTTATCCAGCAAGTCGCTCAGTTGACCGGCTTCTGTTTCGCTGAGGTTATCTTTTAAAAAATCTTTCGTTTTAAATTCGGTATCCATTATATTCAATATCCTGATACCTTCATCGCTTATGCGAATATCCACCGAGCGGCGGTCTTTTGTATTGGTACACCGGGAAACCAAACCTTTTTGAACCAGGCGGTCAACTATGCGGGAAGCATCAGACATTTTGTCTATCATACGTTCCTTTAATAAATTAACCGTGGCCGGGTTGGGATATTGTCCTCTTAATATTCTTAAAACGTTAAACTGCTGATGAGTAAGATTATATTTTTCAAACTGGCACCGTAAAAAATTATTGAGCCAGCCAAAGGTATAGGAGATATTGACAACCGCTTTGTGATAGTTATCCTCAAATTTATTGCTTTGTATTTCCTCATCTATACGCATAAGTCTGGGTCTTAATTATACAAATATCCTCATTTATTTCTTAACATCCTTGCCCTGCCTGGGTTTTCCATAATCCCACGGACAGTGAAGGCATTTATTTTTGCAGCAATACCCCCGTTTTAAATGATACTCTTTTGTAAACACAAAATTGCCGTCCTCATTTATATAGTAATCGATGTTTTCCTGCAGCATTAACTAAGGAGTTTAACAAAAATATCATTATCAAAATGCCTTTTCAAATTTAGTCCGTTGCCATGTAGTGTCCATATTTGTGTTGGTTTAGTATTTTCAACAGCTTGTAAAATATCATTCCAATCCACATGATCAGAAATAAAAAGCGTATCCTGCTTATTTACCTGCAGGTTTTTCCAGCCTGAAGCAAACAAACGCTTTACGCCGGTAGCCCTTATATAGCTGTCAAAAGTAAAAGGCGGCACAATGTATACAAACTCTTCCTGGTTCTTCATCTGTTTACGGCTATATAGCTGGCACTTACCCGGCGAAAATCCCAACTTTTCGTAAACAGCATTAATAGGCATTATACGGTGATGAATAAGTATTTTTTTTTGAGGTGCGTAAGTATTGATAAGGTTAACCAGGCGCTGACTTTTACCCAGGCCATAGGCTCCTAACAATATATTAATTTTTATGTCGTTGAGCTTCTTTATTTCTTCAATGGGGTCGGGATGGAGTATGGCAGGGTCAGCAAATGTACTTTCGGTTATTAAAACATCGGTAGTTACCCATTCAATTGGCTGGCAGGTGGCATCAGGCTGTAATTTATAGTCGCCGGTGTAAAGGTATCTTGCGTCTTCATATTCCATCAGTATCTGGGCCGATCCCAGCATATGGCCGGCTGAAACAAGCGTTATTTTTACGTTATTAATGGTAAACGGTGCATTATAACCTACTGTATAAAAAGTATTAGCTGCATTTTTACCGTACCGCAATTGCATAAAAGCGAAAGTCGGTTCGGTACAATAAACTTCGTTGTTGCCGCTAACGGCGTGGTCTGCATGTGCATGTGATATTACAGCCCGCTTTACAGGCTGTACCGGGTCTATATAAAAGTCGCCGTATTTGCAGTAAAGGCCGTTCGCGTTAAAGGAAACAAAATCGTCTATTATCATTTGGGCATTGGGCATTGAACATTGGTCAGTTGGTTATTGAGTTATTTGGATTGATGATTATCGGCCGTTTTTGTACTACTATTAACTATCCATTACAAAAGCCAATGACTAATGACAATAATGATCAATGACTACAATGACAAAAATAAGTTATGCAATTTTAAAACCTGCGGAATAACTAACTGCTGATCGTCATTTTTTATGATGTAATCGGCTAATTGTGTCTTTTTGTCTTCCGGAAACTGATTTGCATTGCGGCTTTCTATTTCTTCGCGCGAAAGATGATCTCTTTGCATAACACGTTTTATCCTTGTCTCCAGCGGAGCCTGTACCATAATGGTATGGTTGCACATTTTATAGGAGTCGCTTTCAAATAACAATGCTGCCTCTTTTAAAACATAAGGCACATTTTTGATTTTGCCAAGCCATGCATCAAAAGCCCTGAAGGTAGCAGGATGGACCAATGAATTGAGCTTGGCTAATTTTTCCTGGTTATTAAAAACAATAGAGGCAATGTGTTTACGGTTTAAAGTGCCGTCATTAAAATAAGATTCTTCCCCAAAAGCTGCTTTGATATCTTTAATAAGGACAGCATCATTCACCATTGTTTTTTTTGCTTCTTCATCTGCATAAAAAACGGGAATGCCCAATATTTCAAACACCTTGCTTACGGTAGTTTTACCACTGCCTATGTTACCGGTTAATCCTATTTTAAGCATTATTTTCTGATGATAAAATCAACATTCTGTGGCTCAATTTTTACTGATTTACAATACGAAGGTATTTTTGACACCACTACTGGCAGTGATTTATAACCTTTTTTAAGCCAAAGGTCAAGGTTGGCTGTCGCCTCAAAAAAATCTTCATCAGTTTCGGCATACCGCGTTAGCGAAACCATAAAAGTGATTTTTATTTTTTGAGGAAATATCTTTACATCGTCGTAATTATGATTATTGATCAGCTTAACAGGTATCAGCAGCGTTTTTTCTGTAAATTCATCAACAGGTACATTTACCTGTACGCTTTTGGGATAAATACTCATATTCCCTTCTTTAACCCGCTGCAAATTTAAAACGGTACTAATTGGTTCGCTTACACTGTCGGCCTTTAAAGTATCAGTTGGCCATTGCGTTAACCTGTCAATTACATTGGCAGGGCCGTTTACAATTACATAAGCAGGGTTTATCCTTATGTTGTCTGATTGGGAAAACTGGCGTTTAAACTTCAAGGCTGCTACCAGGTGTACCGGGATCCTCCTTACTTTCCGGTTCGAAAAATCGAAGTAAAGTGTATCCGGATTAAACGCGATTATTTGCTGACCAATCTCCTTTTTATTGTTTATCTGATCCAGCTGAGAACTAAGAACCACATAGCTTTTGTTCTCAAGTGTGCGCAGGTCAACGGTTACCATTTTTACATCCTTATTCATCTTTGAAAACAACATTCGCCAGCCGGTTCCGCTTACTGTAGCATCAACCGTATCAGATTGTAAGGAATGAAAAGCGCGTTTTTGAGGAGTATTTTTAAAGTTCAGCGCCTCCTGAACCGTATAATTATAGTTATTGGACAATACGGTAAATATCCATGCAAAAACGGCTAATACCAGGCATGTAAAAAACACTGATACCCTTCTTCGTTCATTAGCGGATAGCTTTATTATTGCCATTTTTTAAAAGTAAAGCTTTTGAAAGCCAAAAGCTGAAAGGTAAAAGCTAAAAGCTTCTGCTTCTAAATTTTACTTTCAGCTTTCAACCAGGGGCTTTGAGCTTTATGCTTTAAGCTTTCAGCCTATTTAGTAACAACCGGCGGCGTATTTAACGCTTTCGAAGCTTCTAAAGATATCGCCGATTTATCGAAACGGATTTTGCCATTTTCAACTTCCACTAAAAAGGTTGTTTCGGCAATTTCAAGTATTCTGCCATGGATCCCTGCAGTTGTAATTACCTTATCACCCTTTTTAAGCTCGTTAACATATTTCTTTTGGTCCTTTTGTTTTTTAACCTGCGGCCTTATCATAAAGAAATAAAACACAATGGCTATTAAACCGAAAGTGATGAATTGTGTTGTACCAAAGCATCCGCAGGCTTGTAATAAAATAGTTGCTATCATTTTTAAATTAATTATTTTGTTGGGTTTACCTCGCCAATTAAATGAACCATATTTTGTGCAGGATTGGTATTGGCGGTAATGGTGATCATTTTATCCTGTAACCCCATTTTGCCGGCACTGTTAAAAGTAACATGGATCATACCGCTTTCACCTGGCTTAACCGGTGTTTTAGGCCATTCGGGCTTGGTACAGCCGCAGGTGGCTACAGCATCAGTAATTATCAGGGGTGATTTGCCGGTATTGGTAAATTTAAAATCGTAGGTTACTTTATCACCCGACTTAATTTTACCAAAATCATGTGTGTCTTTATCAAATTTCATTGAAGGTGCATCGGCGGCGTTTGCGGCTGTAGTATTAGCTGCTGTAGCGCTGTTCCCTGTTTGGTTTGATTGATTGCAGGCTGAAATCAGCATGCCTGCTGCAATTAAGGTTAAAAACAATTTTTTCATTGTAATTATTCTATTAGTCCGCGGCCTATTTTTTTAATTTTATTCTCGGTTTTTAGCTCAATTAAAATCTTGTCTAATATACCGTTTATAAATGAATTACTTTTTGGCGTACTAAATTCCTTTGATATCTCGAGGTACTCATTTATAGTTACCTTAACCGGTATAGATGTAAAATTAATAAATTCGGCAATAGCCATTTTCATTAACAAGGTATCCATCATCGCAATACGATCGGGCTCCCAATTTTGTGTTTTGTTGGTGATCAGCTGCTGGTAATCGCTGTTATACCTTATGCTTTCTTCAAAAAGCTGTACAATAAATTCCCTGTCTTCCTCCCAGTTGCCGGTAACTTCCGCCAGCTTATTCAGCTCGTAATTGTCAGAAGAAAAGTTTTTGAATGTCTTGGCTATCAATGCCTGTAATACATCCTTATCAACCGGCCAGTAAATAAACTTATCTTCAAAAACCTGTTCAGCAATTGATGATTTTAAGATCACCTTTTTAAAGATAAACTTTATAATATCCTTGTCAGTTTGTATGGTATCACCTGTTCTTTTGATATATTCTTTATAGTCATCGGAGTTTTTAAGAACCGTGAATAACGATTTTACCAGTTCCGGCTCAAAATCCCAGGCAATTTTGTATTTTTTTAGTCCGGTTAAAAACTCTTTGTTTTTTTTAAGAGAAAGGATAAACCTGTTGCTTAGTATTTTAACGTTAGCGTTCAAATCATCCCCGGTAGGCAAATGCTTGTTAGCCCGCTCTTCCGCGTCATTCTCCGCATAACTAGTTACTTCCGAAATTAATGAGAGCATCCAGATGTACATTTCGTACACACTGTCAATGCTTTGAAGCAGATTTTTTTCATGCTGCTTAATGTCGCCGCTATTTGATTGGTGATAAGCGTATAACGACTGTAGAACTTTTACCCGTAGGTGCCTGCGATTTAACATTTGTAAGAACGATTTAGCCCGCCGCGACGGGACTGTTTAGTATTAATTAATAGGTTGACTTTACTTTTTTTATATCTGCAATACGTTTTTCGGCAATTTTGTTTGCGGCTTCAATTGTAGAAATGCTTTCGGCCGCAGAAAGTTTTAAAACATTGCGTGTTGCCTCATAAATGTTTTCAGTTAACTGCATGGTGCGCTTTTTACTAAAGCCCATTAATTCAGAATAACAGTTAATAATACCGCCGGCGTTAATTACATAATCCGGCGCGAATAAAATGCCTTTCTCCAGCAGCATTTTTCCATGAATGATTTCATCCTGCAGCTGGTTATTTGCAGACCCGGCGATTATTGCACATTTAAGCTTGCTGATGGTTTGACTATTAATAGTTGCGCCTAATGCACAAGGGGAATAAATATCGGCATCGATATCAAAAATGCTGTTGTTTGAAACCGCTTCGGCCCCATATTTTTTTGCCACCTGCCCTACCCTTTCCTCATTGATATCACTGGCATAAACTTTAGCGTTTTCGTCACGTAACAGCTTTACTAAATTTTCACCCACATGCCCGATGCCCTGCACAATGATCGATCTCCCGGTTAAACTATCATTCCCATACAACTCCTTTACACAAGCTTTTATTCCCATAAAAACACCTAACGCAGTTATTGGCGAAGGATCGCCGCTTCCTCCTATAGATTCAGGCACACCGGTAACATGCTGCGTTTCCATCCGGATGTATTCCATATCCTTTGGATTGGTGCCCACATCTTCGGCGGTAATAAATTCGCCATTAAGATTTTTTATAAAACGACCAAACTTGCGCAATAATGCTTCTGTTTTATCCTTACGCGAATCGCCTATGATCACTGCCTTACCACCGCCAAGGTTTAAACCGGCAATGGCAGATTTGTAGGTCATGCTTTTTGATAGCCTCAGCACATCATACAATGCATCCTTTTCTGTTTTATAGGCCCACATACGGGTTCCGCCCAATGCAGGTCCAAGGGTGGTATCGTGAATGGCGATGATGGCTTTTAACCCGGTTTCGGGATCACTGCAAAATACAATTTTCTTGTGCCCGTAAGCCTCAAGCTGGCTAAATATGGAATCTTCGGGGTCTAGAGTTGGCATTTGCAATGAACAATAAAATATCTTTGAGCTCCGACAAAAGTATGTGTTTTTTTTATTGTGACAAAGAGAATTGTTTTTATAGAATCGATTGGGCCAAAAATCCCGGCTAACAGGATTATTCTTAGTAAAAAAGCGATATTTGTGTAAATGAAACTTTCACCGAAACAGATAAAAGAAATAAGAGCTTTATTTACCGGCCTGCCGGTAAATAAAGCTTACCTGTTCGGTTCTTATTCGCGAAACGAAGCTGATGAAAATAGCGATGTTGACATCCTTGTAGAACTGGATCACTCCACTCCAATAGGGATGCGATTCTTTACCTATGGTGATGAACTCCAAAATCTCCTTAAAAAGAAAGTAGATGTAGTTAGTTACGAAGGCCTCTCTAAATATATTAAACCAATGATTGACAAAGAAAAGGTTTTAATTTATGAAAAGCAGGCCGGGTGATAAGCATCCTCAACTTTCCTGACTTGCGAACTTTCGGACTTCTTCATACATTTGGGCTTTCCGACTTTTCGGACTTTCGGACGCTCTATACATGAAAGACCTCGCATATCTAAATAAATTCTTTTACAAATACAGGTGGCGTCTTATTCCGGGTGTACTATTTGTAATTATATCCAATATCTTTGGTGTATTACCGGCCCAGATCATCCGCTTTGCCTTTAATCTGGTAACCGAAAACATCAGCACCTACCAGCTTTTTTCTGGCTTCAACAGGCAATCCCTTATTTATGGTATTTTTGGATCCAGCCTGACGTTATTCGGTGTGCTTGTATTGGTGCTTGCCTTACTGCGCGGATTGTTTTTATTTTTTATGAGACAAACAATTATTGTTATGTCCCGCCATATTGAATATGATCTGAAAAACGAGATCTATAACCATTATCAAAAACTTTCGCTTGCATTTTACCGCCGGCATAACACCGGCGACCTGATGAACCGGGTAACCGAGGACGTAACCCGCGTGCGTATGTACCTGGGGCCCGGTATAATGTATACCATTAATACGGTAGTGCTTTTTATAATGACGATAGCCATAATGCTGACAGTAAATGTAAGGCTGGCTGTATTTTCAGTACTACCATTGCCCATTTTGGCTGTAATCATATATTACGTCAACAGCATCATAAATTTTCGAAGCGAAAAAATACAGCAGCGGCTGTCTGGCTTGTCGAGCTTTGTGCAGGAGAATTTTTCAGGCATCAGAATTATTAAGTCTTATGTAAGGGAAGATTTTGTACGAAAAAGCTTTGCGTCAGAAAGCGAGAACTACAAAGTTCACTCTATGGCTTTGGCGAAGGTTCAGGCCATGTTTTATCCTACCATGCTGTTATTGGTTGGCTTAAGTAATGTAATAACCATGTATGTAGGCGGTGTTGAAGTAATGAAAGGTAATATTACCTCAGGTAATATAGCCGAGTTTCTTGTATATCTTAACCAGCTAACATTTCCGGTTATATCATTAGGATGGGTAACCTCGCTGGTTCAGCGCGCAGCGGCCTCACAAAAACGTATTAATGAATTTTTACATGAGCATCCGGAAATAAAATCTCCGGACGTTCCGGAGAAAGCTATTAACGGGCAGATACAGTTTAACAATGTATCCTTTACTTACCCGGACACTGGCATACAAGCATTAAAAAACGTAACCTTTACGGCCGAACCAGGCGAAATGGTTGCAATAATAGGCCGTACAGGCTCCGGAAAATCAACAATTGCCAATTTAATTATGCGTATGTACGATTGCACAGACGGAAACATTTTAATTGACGGACACCCTGTTAAACAACTAAACCTTGAAAGTTACCGTTCGCAGATAGGCTTTGTACCGCAGGAGGTATTTTTGTTTTCAGATACAATTGCCAACAATATAGCTTTCAGCGCTGATACACTTGATATGGAAAGGGTTACCCAGGCAGCAAAAGACGCCGCTGTTTACAATAACATTGTTGAACTTGAAAAAGGCTTTGAAACGTTAATAGGCGAACGTGGCGTCACACTCTCGGGTGGCCAAAAACAACGGATATCCATAGCAAGGGCAATTGTTAAACAACCACGTATCCTTATTTTTGATGATTGTTTATCGGCGGTTGATACACGTACAGAGGAGGAAATATTAAACCACCTTGGCCGCAATATGGCGGGTAAAACCAGCATTATTATCGCCCACCGGATATCCACTATAAAAAATGCTGATAAAATATTAGTAATTGATAATGGTGAAATTATTGAGCAGGGAAATCACTCCGAATTAATGCAGTTAAAGGCCAATTATTTTGAGCTATATGAAAAACAATTGTTGGAAGAAGAGGAAAATGCATAAAATCACCATGTTTATGTTAATTAAATTCTAAAAAGTTTAATTATATTTAATTAAATAGTTGCGCTTTGAAAAATTATTTATATTTATGCCAACCAAAACTAGTTACAATATAAAATATTATGGGAGATTTTGACAACAGAGAGCGTGAAGAGGTTTATTCAAAGAAGGTTAGAGCCGGGAAGAGAACTTATTTTTTTGATGTAAAGGCAACACGATCAAACGATTACTACGTTACAATTACAGAAAGCAAAAAGCGGCTGGAAGACGGTGTCTTTATTAAACACAAGATTTTTTTATACAAAGAGGATTTTGAAAAATTTGCTGAAGGTTTGAAGGATACGGTAGATTATATAAAAGCAAACCAGGAAGTTGTTGAAAAACGCTACGAATACAGTGAAGCTCCTGAAGTTGCTAAAACCGCTGACGAAGACTTTTCTTTTGAGATATAGAAACTAAGCTGAATTATAAAAAAGCCCTGCATAAGCAGGGTTTTTTATTTTGTTACCTCAGCATCTTTACAGCCTTTCAGTGCATTATCTTCGGCCCCAGGTGGTGTATGGGTATAGGTGGGTGTAAAATATCGTGCATCACCAGCGATGCAATGGTGAAATAAATGATGAGCCCGGTTACGTCAACCAGTGTGGCTACAAAGGGGGCCGAAGATGTTGCCGGATCGGCGCCTAGTTTTTTTAACACCAGCGGCAGCATGGAACCCGCCAGCGATCCCCATAAAACAACTCCTATTAATGCAAAGCCAACCGTAAATGCTATTAGCAGCCAGTGCGCTCCATAAACATCACTGAATGCACTCCATATAGTTATACGGAAAAATCCGATTATGCCTAAAATAACACCCAGCATTAAGCCTGATATTAATTCCCTGCGCATAACCCGCCACCAGTCTGCAACGGTTACTTCGCCCAGCGCCATTGCCTGTATAATGAGCGTTGATGCCTGCGAGCCGCTGTTACCTCCACTGGATATAATAAGTGGCAAAAAGAATGCTAAAGCAACTACCTTTGAAATATCATCACCAAAATAGCCCATGGCGGTTGCGGTAAACATCTCCCCTAAAAATAAAACTATCAGCCAGCCAACACGCTTTTTTACCAGGCGAAACAAGTTAATATCGAGGTAAGGTTCATCCAATGCCTCGGTACCGCCTATTTTTTGTATATCTTCGGTATATTCCTCGTTTGCGATCCATAAAATATCATCAACCGTAACAATACCTAATAAAACATCTGCATCATCGGTGACAGGCAAGGCCACCCTGTTATTCATCCTGAATATATTTATAGCCTCCTGCTGAGGATCAGTGGCGTTAAGGGCTATAAGCCTGCCATCCATCAATTCGCTTATTTTGGTATCGGGATCTACCAATAAAATTTCACGGATACGGATATCATCAAGCAGCACCCCTTTATCCCCCAAAACATAAATCACATCAATGGTTTCAGAGTCTTTACCATATTCCCGGATATGGGCTAACACCCTTTTTACATCCCAGCTTTTTTTTACTGCGATATAGTCGGGAGTCATTAAACGGCCTACACTGTCTTCTTTATACCCCAGTAATTGCAAGGCTTCTTTACGGTCGGCAGGTGATAAATACTGTATCAGCTTTTGAACAGTATCACCATGCAGTTCGCTAAAAAGAGAAGTCCGGTCATCAGGCGGCAATTCATTGATGAGCTCGGTAACCTTAGTGCCCGGCAGCTTTTTCAGTATCCGTTCCTGGGTAGGGAAATCAAGTATGCGGAATACATTTACCGCCCTGTTAAGGGAAAGTGTATCAATAAACCTGGGGCCGTATTCCGGAAGCTCACTTATCAGTTCTTCAACATCTGATATATTCAGGTTGTTAAGGTATTCCCGGATTTGTTCATCATCATTATTTTCCAGTAATAATTCTACTTGTTCAACCATCTCTTCCATAAGAATACCTCGTAATTACATCTTAATTAATTTTTTTGCCCGGTTTGACGCTGTCAAAAGTCGTTTATTTTTTCAAATTA
>JAQNCM010000682.1 GCA_029237615.1 Mucilaginibacter sp. | reverse complement strand
CGCTCTACCACCTCCATCAAGCAAGGCTCATGCTCGACTGCGCACACCGCGAGTTTCTCAGGAAAGCACTTCCTTGGGCGCGCCCGACTGCACGACGCAGCAAGTCTCACACGAGCTCTAAGCCTGACGTACCGGGCATCGGAGAGGCCACTTAGCCGTGCGGGGGGTGCAGTTGCAGCCCCCTATCCACTTATCCGCCCGCTACGGCGAGCGGCAGGGTCCAGTTCCCTGCCCCTGCACCCCTCCCTCTCTGAAAAACATCCTAAAGGCGACGACGATGGACAGAACCGAATCGACAGTTCGCAACATGCTCACAGCGATCAAAGCGCCGCTCTACGACGTAGGTGTTCTCAGCGATAGAGGTATGCTCCCAGGTCTTGATGGCATTTCGGGAGACGCTGTGATCGGACGACTTTCCCTGCTCAAGTACCGCAACGTCCGTGGCTCTCACATCTACATCCGTCCGTCCGGCGAACATCGCTACTCTGTTCTCGACGATCTCTCCGAGATCTCGCTCGCGAAGCTCACCGCTGACGGCTTCACTTCGTGCGCCGTCGTCGAGACCAGCGCCGGCAACTTCCAGGCGTGGATCAAGCACCCGTCAGTCTTGCCAAAACTTCTCGGCACCATCGCATCACAGACCTTGGCAGCACGTTACGACGCGGACCTAAGCGCGGCAGGCTGGAGACGGTTCGGACGATTGCCCGGTTTTACCAACTGCAAGCCAAAGTACCGGAGACCCGACGGCTTCTTCCCCTTCGTTCGTCTCAAGAGTTGCAGCGGCGATCAGTACCCGATGGCCGACACTTTCATGCAGGAAATTACGAAGCTCCACGAACAGCAAGAGCCGCAACGCGAGGCAAGACGCCTGCAGGCTTCTCTTTCTCCCCGGAGGGTACCGAGGCTGTCCAGTCTGTCTCTCGAGCGCTTCAGGACATCCAGCAAGTACAACGACCGTCCCGCCGCCGCAGACATCGCCTTCTGTGTTGCCGCTTATGCAAATGGCATGGACGAAGCCCGAATTGAACGTGCCCTTGAGGACGACTATCTTTCTCGCGATCCCAGCACTTCCAAACGAGCGTCCTACATCCGGAGAACCATGACGAAAGCGAAAGACTGGGCAGCGCGGTAGCCATTGATACTCAGCGTTCCCTTGTGTTCCTTCTCCTGTGGCAGGTGGATTGACTGTTCTAGTTCTGAGCAGGCTCCTGCTACTCGCGCCGTGAAGCAGGATAGTTGAACAGGGTGGCTCCCCTCTGGTTTGCCTTTCTGTCTGCGTTCAGCGTGCCGCGCTCAAGACACCCACGCCCTTCGGACGCACGCTCTCCTTCCAAGATTCCGCTACGCGCCCCTTCGGGGTGTGGACTCCTGTCCCCATAGCAAGTCTGGGTCCCCTTCCGCAGAACCTTTCCAGTCGCCGAGGGAGTGGGTCGCGACGGCACACCCGTTGGGCAAGCGTGTACCGCATCCAGCGGACAAACCAGAAGAAACGGAGCCAAACACATGTTCAACAAAGTCATCCTCATCGGCCGCCTCGGACAGAACGCAGAAGCCAAAACCGCTCAGAACAAGAACGAGTACGTCATCCTTAACATCGCCACCCAGGAAAGCTGGAAGAACGACAAGGGAGACTACGAGAACCGCACCGAATGGCACCGCGTCTATGCCTGGAGGAATCTCTCGAAGTTCGCCAAGACGCTCCAGAAGGGGCAGCTCATCACCCTGGAAGGAATTCTTCGGTATCGCGAGGTAGTGGAGGATGTCGAAGGGGCTAAGTTCAAGCACCGGATCGCTGAGATCCATGCCATCAGCATGAAGCGGCTCTCGAAAGTTGAGGCGGCTGATGATCCTTCTGATGGGGCCGACGACGAGTAGTCGTCAGCCTGGGTGGATGAACCGCTGGGTTCATCCACTCCTATTGTCCGGCTTGCCTCTCAGCCCCTTTTAGTTCTTCCGCAGCCTTTGCCTCTTCCGCAGCCTTTGCCTCTTCCGCTGCCTTCGCCTCTTCCGCTGCCTTTGCCTCTTCCGCTGCCTTCGCCTCTTCCGCTGCCTTCGCCTCTTCCGCGGAAGGGGTGGGAATGAATTTCGATATGCTGCAGGCGACGTCAAACCGCTCTTTCAATTTCAGACCAACAACTGCTGCGTGTTTTTCTGGCGAAATCCACTGCAGAACTTTCAGCGCGCGGGCGTGCTGAAATGCGATGCGCGCAAGCGCTCCTTTCATATCGTGGACGCCTGCAGCCTTCCAAATTGGCTCGTGGTGAAATAGCCTGTTCCGGAGCTTGTTCAGCGCGGCAAGCTCATCAAAAATCGTCTTGATCGATTCCCCCGTCGTCCCAGGAAACACGGAATCGAACACATTCTTCTGCCAGATGTAGTTGGGTGTACCTGTAGTCCGATATGGAACGTCTAGCATAAAGATCCAAAAGCCCATCATCAGGCGCGCCACTACGTCACCCTCCGTCCCAGTGCGACCGAGTTCCTTCTTGGCGTTCTTTATGGCTTCGTTTACTTGCCTCTGGGAGATGGGCGAGATCGGCACTGTCTTGTACCACTGCGCTTTACCGGTATGGCTCGCTATCGCTTTATGCATGTTGTTGCGAAGCGCAACTTCTAAGAGTTGGAGGGGTGCGACCAAATGGGAGGAAACGTCTAGAAGGAAGAAATATCCCTGAATCAACTCCCAGTCGGATTTAAATCCCAACCCTTTGTATGGTGTTGATTTTGCAGAGGATATTCCCTCCAGAATTGCATCTACCGACTTTTTATCGTTCATTATTGACTCGCACCCTTATTCTCTATACTATTGGATAGTTCGCTCTCTAGAGGGCGGATGAAGGGTGCATGGACACTTGTTCTGCAA
>JAQNCM010000584.1 GCA_029237615.1 Mucilaginibacter sp. | reverse complement strand
ATTCCACCGTAGACAAGGCAACCCTTTACCTTGGAGGTGTGGGCTTTATTACGTTTATCATTATTTTTGTTTTAGTTGCTAATTTTCCCGGCTTTATACTGGATCCGCTTGAGGCTCTTACAGAAGGCTTACAGGAAATTACCAATCATAACTTTAATGTCCGGTTGAATTTTAAAACGAGTGAGGAATTTACCCAACTATCTGATGTGTTTAATAACATGGCCACATCGATTAGTAAAAATGAAAATAAAAACACGACCAAAATCATATTAGGAGACCTAAGGATAAAAACATTAATAGAAGCAATGGAGGATAAAGTGATCGGTGTAAATGAAAAGAATGAGATTCTGTTTATGAATACGGCGGCAAAGAAATTGATGTATCCCGGCCAAATAAATGTAACCGTCAAGGAGTCGCCCGAAAGCATAAGTTTATTGGGAAAAATATTGGATTATAAAAGTTCCAAAACTCCTTTAAAAATTGATGTAGATGGAGCAACGTCTTATTTTCATGTACAAACCTTCGAAATTAGTGCACCTAATCTAAAATTTGACCCTTCTGAAAGTATACAATATGCAGGATACCCGGCCGGGATGATCTTAATTTTACGCAACATGCCGGCCCCGCTTAAGCAATAACGAATTGCTAAGCAATATTTATCATCAACGCGTGATACCATAAAATCACTAATTATATTTTTTTAATTGATTATTGTTTTCCAGGCTGGTATGAGGCCACCCATCCGTATAAAAAGTATTGGATACCACGATGCCTGCTGGCATTATTGTGCCTGGTGCAGGTCTGTTTTTATCAGTGAAAAATAGCTTATACAGGAAAGACTTTTATTAATATCTTCATTTCATTGACAATTTAGCCAGGCAACTTCATAAACGATTGAACATCAATAACTATCATTAGTCATTAACATTTAAAATATTAGCACATTCAGGTACTTTATTGTACCGATACGAAATTATGACAACGTTAACAGTAGAAAAAATAGGTGGCACCTCCATGAGTGCATTAGGAGAAGTTATTGACAATATCATTTTATTTGAACGCAAGGGCGACCAGTTATATAACCGCGTGTTTGTTGTATCCGCATTTTGGGGTGTAACCGATCTGCTGCTGGAAAATAAGAAAACCGGGAAACCGGGCGTTTACCATCGTGTGGCTAAATACCAGGACTTTCACCGGCCTTTAAAAGACCTGGTTGTTCAATTAAAAGCCATCAATAAAAGATATGCAAGTCTCGGCCTTGACCTTGCCGCCGCTGACCAATTTATTGAAAACCATGTAAGCCAGGCGCAAACGTACCTGGAGAATTTAGCAAATATCCTGGCCTCAGGTTATGTGAGCAAAGAAGGGATTTTGCTGGCGGCAAGGGAGATACTTGCGTCCATTGGTGAAAGTCACTCGGCTTTTAACTTTGCCAACATTTTGCAGCATAAGGGGATTAACGCCAACCTTATTGACTTGGGTGGTTTTGGCGATCACCGCGCCTATACTATAGATCAGCGGATAAAACATGCATTTAAAAACATCGATTTTGAGCATACCATCTGCATTGTTACCGGCTATGCCAAAGGCACGGAAGGGATCATGCGCGAGTTTAACCGGGGATATTCTGAAGTTACTTTTAGCAAAATAGCTGAGTTTTTAAAACCGCGGGAAGCCATTATACACAAAGAATATCATCTTTCAACCGCCGACCCGGCATTGGTGGGAATAGAAAATTGTATACCGGTGGGCTATACCAATTATGATATTGCCGACCAGCTGGCAGATGTGGGAATGGAAGCCATCCATCCTAAAGCCTCAAAACCTTTGGAAATAAACGGGATCAACCTCCGTATTAAAAACACTTTTGATCCATTGCACCCCGGCACATTGATCACCCGTGAATTTATTAGTGAGCATAAGCGCGTCGAAGTAATCACGGGAACCGATAAATTGCTTATGATTGATGTTTATGACCCCTTAATGGTAGGAAATGTAGGCAGCGACTTGCAGATCATGCAATTATTTTACAATCATGGTGTAAGCTATACCTTTAAAGCAACCAGTGCCAACAGCATCTCCACCGTTATCTGGGAACGGGATTTTAATAAAAAACTGATCAGCGATCTGGAAGATAATTTTGAAAAAGTTACGGTTGAAAAAGTAGCCATGGTATGTCTTTTGGGTTCCAATATGGATCAACCCGGCTTATTGGCCAAAAGCGCTAATGCCCTTACCGAAATGGGTATTAACATAAAAAGCACCGGTGCAGCTCTTCGGAAAGTAAACATGCAGTTTTTAGTGGCCCGGGAGGATTTTAAAACGGCCATTATCGCACTAAATAAAGCGATGGGATAAGAAATTAGCAAAAAATACTGCCCACTTAATTAGGAGGTCACTGAAAAAAGTACCTCTTTAATGAGAAACGTTTAAAAGCGATTAAGTAGAAAATCATGTTTTACTTAATCGCTTTTTTATTGCCTATATATTTTCTGGTGTGTCTTCGGACGAACTGCTGTCTAATAATTGGAAAGTGCAGGTGTTTAAGGCTGTTTTTTTGATTTTATAGACTTAGCTGGTTAATTTGATGATTCTCTTTAGGTTAACTGTGAAAATTGCCAATGCTCCTTGCATCTGCA
>JAQNCM010000359.1 GCA_029237615.1 Mucilaginibacter sp. | reverse complement strand
ACGCCACCAATACAACCGGCGGCTATGATACCAAAGACATTGAACGGATCATCAAAAACAAGAAGCTGCGTAATCAATTTATCAATAACATAGCCAAACAGCTTTCGCGGCATAAATTCAAGGGTGTTAATCTTGATTTTGACAATATCAAGGACATTAACAGTAAAAATTATATCGCCTTTGAAAATGATCTTTATGGCATTCTGCACCCGATGGGCTTTTTGGTAACACAAAACGTGATACCCGACGATGACAAGTATAATCTGGAGCGATTGCAGCAGGTGAATGACTTTTTATTTGTGATGGCAATTGATCAGCATAACGATGGAAGTAATGCGGGCGATCTTTCAAATCAGCATTGGGTTGAAGAAATATTGGATAAAGTTTGTACAAGAATACCCAGCGAAAAAGTGATCCTGACCATTGCTGCGGGTGCGTATGACTGGCCCGAAAGCAGTGTAGGAAAGTCCTTCGGGTATCCACAGGCAATAAGTACCGCCCAGGAGAATAACAGCAAAATAACTTTCGACCCCATCTCCGCAAATCTGCATTACACCTATTTTGATAAGGATAGCTTGCAGCATACTGTTTATTTTACTGATGCGGCAACAAATTTTAACGTTATCCGCATGGCCGATGATTGGGCAACAGGCGGTGTGGCGCTTTGGAGACTGGGAGCTGAAGACCCGCGTTTATGGTCATTTTTTCAGAAGAACCTGGCAATTGATTCATTACGCAAAACAGGTATCGATGTTAAAAAATTGACTGCCGTAGGATTAAATAACCGGATAGGTTACGATGGCGACGGTGAGGTGCTTGACCTGGTAACGCACCCAACAACAGGAAAGATCAATCTGCAGATGGATACGGCAAATTTTGTCATCACCAATCAGCATTACATTAAATTACCTACAAAATACGTAATAAGAAGATATGGCTATGCCCCCGGCAAAATAGTATTAACTTTTGATGATGGCCCCGATCCGGACTATACACCCAGGATTTTAGATATATTAAAACGGGAACACGTGCCCGCTGCATTTTTTGTTGTGGGATCGATGGCTGAAAAAAACGTTCCCATTCTTCGCAGGGAATTTGAGGAAGGGTACGAAATTGGCAACCATACTTTTTTCCATCCTGATATTTCAACTATCAGTGTTGATCGTGTGAAACTTGAATTAAATGCCACAAGGAAACTGATTGAATCAGTAACGGGCAAAAGCACAATTTTATTCAGGCCGCCATTTAATGCCGATGCGGAGCCGCAAACACTGGCCGAGGTGATCCCCGTAGAGGAAAGCCGTAAACAAAGTTACATTACCATTGGTGAATCTATTGACCCATGGGATTGGCAGCCGGGTGTCACCGCTGACAGCATTGTTGCCCGTGTTAAAAAGCAAAGAAATGCAGGATCCATGTTATTGCTCCATGACGCCGGCGGTGATACCCGTGATGAAACAGTTAAGGCCTTACCCGCAATCATACATTATTTTAAGAGCCACGGCTATAAATTTACTACCATAGCGGATGTTTTGGGAAAAACCAAAGCAGACCTGATGCCGGCAATAAAAGATGACGCCAATTCGGGCATACTGGGTTCTTTGTATAATTTACTTATCCAGTTTTATTTTTACGGTAACTGGTTTTTACTGTACTTGTTTTTATCGGCTATATTCCTGGCAGTTGGCCGTATTATACTCATAGCGATTCTTGCAATAAGACAATATGCAGAAGATAAAAAGGTAACCCGTGCCGTAATAGATAAAAGCTTATTGCCTGCAGTCAGTATTATAGTGCCAGGGTATAATGAAGAGGTCACCGCGATAAAAACAATACAAAGTTTACTCAAAACAGCGTATCCTGTTTTCGAAATAATTTTTGTTGATGACGGATCAAAAGATAAGACTTACGACCTGGTGAATGACGCCTACGGTCATCATCCCCTGGTTAAGGTATTAACCAAACCGAATGGGGGCAAAGCATCGGCCCTTAACTTTGGGATAAGCCATGCGCAAAATAATTTTGTTGTATGTATTGATGCTGATACCCAACTAAAGAACGATGCTATCTATCATTTAATGACCTATTTTACCGATGAGGAAATAGGCGCTGTTGCCGGTACCGTTAAAGTTGGTAACGAAAATAACATGATTACGCGCTGGCAGTCCATTGAATATATTACTGCCCAAAATATGGACAGGCGTGCTTTTGATCTTATTAATAGTATAACGGTAGTTCCCGGTGCTATTGGTGCCTTCCGTAAATCTGCCATATACAAGGCTGGCGGATTTACTTATGATACGCTGGCTGAAGATTGCGATTTGACTATGCGTATATTAAAGCAAGGCTATATAGTAAGAAACTGTGCGGAAGCTATTGCCTATACGGAAGCGCCCGAGACACTTAACGGCCTGTTAAAACAACGGTTTCGCTGGAGTTTTGGAGTAATCCAAAGCTTTTGGAAAAATAAGGACGCTTTATTCAATAAAAAATATAAGTTTTTTGGGATGTTAGGCATGCCTAACATCCTCATATTCCAGATCGTATTGCCATTGTTTTCACCATTGGCCGACCTGATGATGATCATTGGATTATTTGGCGAAAAGCCCGGTAAGATATTGGTGTACTACGTGGGCTTTGTGGTGATAGATTTTATTGTGGCAATAATAGCTTTTTGGATGCAAAAAGAGGATTACAAGAAACTAGTATACATTATACCACAGCGGTTTATATGGCGACAATTAATGTATTATGTTTTGTTTAAATCGATACGTAAGGCGTTAAAAGGAGAGCTAAGCGGTTGGGGAGCCTTAAAACGTACGGGAAATGTCATTGTTAAAAAAGATGTTTTATTGGAGCAGTAAGGAACGCGGGGAATCAGGTCTTTATCTTTCGGCTCCCGGACTTTACTGATTTTCCTACTAACTCTTCTCTATCAGGCACACAGCATAAGCTACAACTCCTTCTTCACGGCCAATAAAGCCTAATTGTTCATTTGTGGTGGCTTTTATCGAAATATCATCGGTACTAATGCCAGCCGCTACAGCAATATTTATTTTCATTTCGGGAATATGAGGATTTATTTTTGGCGCTTCGAGGCATACCATTGCATCAATATTGCCTATTTCCCACCCCTTTTCTTTTAAAAGCTCCATTACTTGCTGTAATAATTTCAAACTGCTGATACCCTTCCATCTTTCGTCTTTATTTGAAAAATGGAAACCTATATCACGTAAGTTGGAGGCTCCTAATAGTGCATCGCAAATAGCATGTAATAATACATCGGCGTCAGAGTGCCCAAACGCACCGGAATGATGTGCTAAATTAACTCCTCCTAAAATAAACGGATGTTGTTCTTTTAACTGGTGCACATCAAATCCAAACCCTACCCTTATTTTTCCCATTATTTTTTCTTGGAATTTTTGTCGCCACCAAAATTAGCAATTAAAGTAAAACGTATCGTGTTGGCCAAAGGGCTGTTTTGCTGAGGAGCTGCAAGGTATGCAAAGTCAAAATTATAGTCGCTATACTTAAAACCAACGCCCATAGTAAAGTAATGTGCGCCGCCCTTATTAGGATTTTGATAAAAGTAACCGGCTCTTACTGCAAATAGCTGGTTATACCAGTATTCAATCGCCGGTGAAAGGGTAATCTCCTGTAGTTGTTCACTAAAACCATTTGGAGCACTGGTAAATGAGCTGAAAATGCCTGCAGGGACCGAAACATTATCATCTTTACCTTTTATAATGTTGCCGTTGGCATCGCGTATTGGCGGAGTGGGTACCAACAGTTTATTTATGTCGAAAGTAATCGTTATTTGATTGTAATCATCAAGATTGATCATGTCTGCTGCGCCGACTTTTAAATTGGCCGGTAAAAAATATTTAGGTCCATTATTGCTGTAACTTATTTTTGAACCGATGTTTGACATGTTTACACCAAAGGAAAAAACGCCGTCCTTGCCAAATTCCTGAAGTGGTTTGTTATAATAAAAAGACACACCTGCCGCTACAGCGTTGCCGGCCCTGGCCTGCTGCCCGGTGCCGGTGGCAAAAAAAGAGTTTGACAAATTTGAATGAATAAAACCTGCCGTTAATGCGAGCGAAAAATCGTTACCGAATTTGCGGGCAAATGATCCGTTTATTTCAAATTCATTGGGGTTGTAGGTGCCGAGGTCATTTTGACTTGCATCCCTTAGCTGCACCGTACCATAATTAAAATAACGCAAAGATGCACCTATTGAATTACGTTCATCAAGCTTATGTGCATAACTTAAATATGATAAGCTGATATCAGGTTGTAATTGCCGCAGCCATGGACTGTATGATAAAGAAACATCATTATCATTTGTTAAGAAAGCCAGCTTACTGGGGTTCCAGTAATTTGCATTTACATCGGGACTAATGGCAACACCTGCATCGCCCATCGCTCCGGAGCGTGAATCGGGCGTAATATTTAAAAAGGGCACTGCTGTGGGTATAGCACTTAAATTAGTTCCGTTAGTATTTGTTTGAGACATTGCCAGTGCCGGAAAAAATATTGAGCTAATAAAAAGGAGCGTCCTGGTCGAAAAAACCTTCATCGGGTTACTATGAGTTTTATTAATAAAATAATAAATATAAAATATTTGTCACCTATTACGCACAAGCCGGCAAATAAGTTTTCCACCAAAAATAATTCGGATAAATGAAACACATTCCGCCCTGTCCACGTTAAAAAGCAGATAAGGGTTTTCACTCCTTTAAAGAATTAGATAAAAAATTAGCATTTTATGCAAATTGTATTAAATTTACGTTCTAAAAATAACTGTAAAAATATGAAAGTACTTTTTACTAAGACTGCTATAGTGTTGTTGGCTATTGGGACCTTATTAAGCAGCTGCAGTAAACATCAGCAATCTGATAAAACCGGGATTACTTATAACGACAAAAAAACAGGTGGTTATGAGCGGTTTAGGCAAACGCATCCAAGCCCGGGACCGGGTCTTGTACCTATAGAAGGTGGAACCTTCGTAATGGGGGGTAGTGCAGATCAGGATGTTACTTTTGATTATAACAATGTACGCCGCCGGGTAACCGTTCCCTCATTTTATATGGATGAAACGGAAGTTGCTAACCAGGACTGGCTTGATTACCTGCATTGGATTAGTGTTACCTATCCGCAGGATCATGAATTATATTATAATGCATTGCCTGATACGTTGGTTTGGCGTAAGCCGTTATCATACAACGAGCCTTATGTTGATAACTATTTAAGGCATCCGGCCTTCCAGGATTACCCGGTAGTAGGTGTAACCTGGGATCAGGCGCAGGATTATTGCTCATGGAGAACAGATCGTACCAATGAAAATATTTTACGCGAAAGGGGCAACCTTGTATCGTGGAATGACTTGAATGGCCCGGCAAAGGGAAAAGGCAAAAATGCCACTCCGGCTGCTGCTAATAAAGATCCTTTCAATACTGATATTTATTTAAATGGCCAGTACAAGGGTACTGGAATTGATGGTAAAAAAATGGTAGCAGATTTGAGCCCTAATGCTAAACCTGCTACAGGAGCAAATGGCAAGGGTTCAAAACAACCTGTTAGACCGGTGCGCCTGGAAGATGGTATCTTAAAGCAGGCATATCGCCTTCCGTCTGAAGCTGAATGGGAATATGCAGCTTTGTCCTTAATAGGAAATACCCAGTTTGAAAACATTGACGATGGTAAAATATATCCATGGAATGGTTTAGGTGTACGTTCTGCAAAAAAATCAACACGCGGATTGATCATGGCTAACTTTAAACGCGGCGCCGGTGATAATGCAGGTGTTGGCGGATATTTGAATGATAAGGCAGATATTACTGCTCCGGTAAGATCATTTCAGCCAAACGATTTTGGTTTATATCAAATGGCCGGTAATGTTAACGAGTGGGTGCAGGATACCTATCGTCAAACCTCATTTGAAGAGTTTGATGACTTTAACCCGTTCCGCGGAAACGAATTCAACAATAAACGCCTTGCTGATGCTTCCAAAGGATTATATGCTAAAGACAAATACGGTAAGCCAATTAAAGATCCATCTGTATCGAACAAGAAAATGAAATATGCTGATCTGCTGGCCTTACAACAAAGCCAGGCCGCAGCTGCTAATGGTGCAACTGCTCCTGCAACCGGTGCTCCGGCTGCTGCAACAGGTACACCTTCTGCTGCACCGAAAAACGCTTTAGATGGTAAGCCATTTAATGCAGATTTCAGGGGTTATGGTGATAGTGTAAATACAGTATTATATGGTACAACTACGCTGGTAAATGATCATTCAAAGGTTTACAAAGGTGGTTCATGGAATGACCTGGCTTTCTGGTTAAATCCTGCTACACGCCGCTTTATGAATGAGGATGATGCCAGTGCCGAAGTAGGTTTTCGTTGTGCAATGACACTGGTTGGCGCACCTGAAATTCATACTGAAGGAAAACCACATTTCGCTGTGAAAAAAGCAAAACAATTTAAGGCACACTAAGCAGCCAACGGAGCAATCCGGCTGATACAGCAGCTCTAAATACAGCAAGAAACACAACAGCGCCCGGTTCAAAACCGGGCGCTGTTGTGTTTTGATACCGGCAGTATTTAAAACATCATTAATACCTGTCCTTTTTCAACTTTGTCGCCCGGTTTTATTTTAACCGTTTTAACTATTACATCAGCGGGCGCTTTAATTATATTTTCCATTTTCATGGCCTCTAAAACAAAAAGATTGTCTCCCTTTTTAATTTCCATTCCTTCGGTAACAAAAACCTTAAGTACCATGCCGGGCATAGGGGCTTTTATCTCACTAACTTTGGCGGCATTCAAACTGCTTAATCCCAATTTATCCAGCAGTATATCAAACTGATCTTTTGCAGTTACTGTATAGGTGTTATTGTTGACTTTAATTTCGGCTGTTTTTTGTGAATGGTCAAAGCTAATAACTTCCACATTGTAGGAGCCCAGGTTATTAATTATATGCCACTGAACAGTATTTATTTGCACTATATCTGCAATCGTACTTTCGCCATCAATCAGCAATCCTTCCCCGTTTTTATCCACCTCATAATTGTATTTTCCGTTTATTTTTACCTGGTACATTTGTGTTGGAGATTAGAGGTTAGTTAATTGGGATTGGTTAAAAATTGTCGAATAAACATAAATAAAATCAGTGAAATCGAATAAATCACCTGAAATCTGTAATCTTTATTGCGTCAGTACATATTGTATAAGGTTTGCACCCATTTTTAAGGCTTTTAAGCGTGTTTCCTGTGTATCGCCGGCATACGTGCCGTAATCTTCCCACCCGTTGCCCAAGTCACATTCATACGTGTAAAAACATACCAGCCGCCCTTTATATATCAACCCAAACCCTTGTGCCCGTTTACCATCATGCTCGTGTATTTTGGGTAGCCCTGTGGGGAAGCTAAATTTTTGATGATATATGGGATGATTCAAAGGCAGCTCAACAAAGTCAAGTTCGGGATATACTTTCTTCATTTGCGGCCGGATAAATTGGTTCAATCCATAATTATCATCGATATGCAAAAAGCCGCCACCTGTTAAATATTTCCGCAGGTTACGTGCTTCCTGGTCAGAAAATATAACATTCCCGTGGCCGGTCATAAAAATAAAGGGATAGTTAAATAGTTCGGCGCTGCCAACTTCAACCACCTCGCCTTCGGGTTGAAAGTTGGTTTTTAAATTTTCATTACAAAACTTTATCAGGTTGGGCAATGCGGTTCTGTCGCCATACCAATCACCACCGCCGTTATATTTAAGCTTTGCCATTTTATATGACGGCGCGTTAAAACTGCTTATAAAAAGTATAAGGCAAAAAGCAGTAAATATATAAATGGCTTTTTTCATTTTAACGATTTAAGAAATTTACTTCAAAACAAGCCTCCAATGCAGCAGTTTCGGTCCGTAAACGACTTTCACCTAAAGTTATGGGTTTAAATTGATGATGCAAAGCGCCGTCAATTTCGGTTGGAGTAAAATCGCCCTCGGGGCCTATTAATATCAAATAGCTGCCATTTATAGTTATTTCATCGCTTAAACCGGTTTTCTCAGTTTTTTCGCAGTGAGCTATAAATTTTTGGCCGCTAAAATGCTTTGCTATAAACTGGCTGTAGCTTACCGGCTCATTTAATTGCGGATGATATGCTTTAATTGATTGCTTTATTGCTGAGGTGATGATCTTGTTCAACCTGTCCATTTTCACTTCTTTACGTTCAGATCGCTGGCAAATAATAAAAGATATTTCATCAATCCCGATTTCGGTCGCTTTTTCTAAAAACCATTCAATGCGTTCAATATTTTTAGTCGGGGCCATTGCTACGTGCAGATAATGGTTCCTTTTGTTAAACGCTTGTGTTACTGAGATTATTTGCAGTACCGTTCTTTTTGGATGAGCATCCTGAATCAACGCATTGTACAGCCCTCCTTCTCCGTCAATTAATTGAACTTCGCTGCCTTTTTCCAGCCGGAGTACCCTGATGCAATGCTTACTTTCTTCTTCGCTCAGAAAGTAGTGCGGTAATGACGGATCAATATCAGGTGTATAAAAAAGTTGCATGAGCGTAGCAGATCAATGTAAATCTACAGCATCTTCTTCATTTATCAGCAATTCCAGCTTAACAGATTCAATATTCTGATCTGATTTTTTGAGGACGGTGATATTGTAGCCATTGGATTCTTTTTGTTCGCCAACATCCGGTATTTTACCGAATATATCTCCGAGCCATCCCGAAACCGTATCAAAGTCACCGTCTTCGGGCAAATCATGGGGTAAGTGGCTGTTCACATCATAGATGGGGGCCAGTGCATTTACAATAAATTCTCGATCGTTTACCTTCTCAACTATCGGCTTTTCTTCGTCATATTCATCCTGAATCTCACCTACAAGTTCTTCCACTATATCTTCAAGTGTTACCATACCTGCGGTACCACCAAATTCATCCAGCACTATCGCAATTTGGATACGCTTTTGCTGTAGCTCGGCCATCAGGTCATTAATCTTTTTAGTTTCCGGGACGAAGTAGGGCTTGCGGATAATATCTTTTAAAACGATCTGTTCATTGTGCACAAGTAAGGGCAATATATCTTTGGCGTGTACAATACCGACAATTTTATCAATAACATCATCATAAACCGGGATACGGGAGTAGCCTTCAGTTATTATTATCTGAAGCAGCTCGTCTTTTTCAGTATTGATATCCACTCCGGATATTTTGGTCCGCGGAACCATTATATTTTTAACAACACGTTCGTTAAAATCAAAAACGTTCTGTATCAATTCATGTTCGGTAGAATCTATCGCCCCGGTTTGTTTTCCCTGGTCAAGCAAGTATTGCAGCTCCTCTGAGCTATGGCTGGTTTCACCTTGCACTGGTTTTATACCGATAAGGTTTAAAACGAAGTTTGCAAACCCGTTTAATAGCCAGATGAGCGGCCTGAATACTACAAAAAAGAAACGCAGCGGGAATGAAATAGTCATTACCGTGCGCACAGATCGTTGAATTGCTATCGATTTTGGCGCAAGCTCACCGAATACTATGTGGAAAATGGTGATAAAAGCAAATGCAACGACATGGCTGGTATCAATAATAAAAACTGAGGTGATATTTAAGCCAAATGTTAGAAAAAGCCGCAGCATTAATGCAGTTACCACTGATTGGCCAACCCAACCCAGGCCAAGCGATGCGATGGTAATACCTAACTGCGTAGCCGCGAGGTAACCATCCAGGTTATGCATAATACTGCGTGCTACTTTTGCAACAGCGCTGCCTGATTTAGCTTTTAATTCGATCTGGGATCCCCGAACTCTCACCATGGCAAACTCGGCGGCTACAAAAAAGCCGTTAAGCAAAACCAGGAAGAAGGTAAGAAAAAGGTATAAACCGTTTATTTCAAGATCAGGCCCCATAGATTAATTATTGATACACAGGAAAAGTAGATTTATACAGTTCCAAACTTTCATGAATTACTTTATGAGCGTACCGCATTCCTAATAAGTGCTCAATAGTAACATTTTTGCCTTCCAGCTTTTTATAGTCTTTAAAGAAACGCACAATCTCGGTCATCGCATGCGGGGGAAGTTCATTAAGGTCATTTATGTAGTTTACCGACATATCATTTTTTGCTACCGCGATGATCTTATCATCCTGTTCACCATTATCAACCATGTGCATTACACCAATTACTTTTGCTTCAATAACAGACATTGGAAAAACATCGATAGAGCAAAGTACAAGAATATCTAAGGGGTCATTATCATCACAATAAGTTTGCGGTATAAAACCGTAATTAGCGGGGTACATCACCGAAGAAAATAGCACCCTGTCAAGCTTTAACAGGCCGGATGCTTTATCAATTTCATATTTGGCTTTTGAACCTTTTGGGATCTCAATTATAGCATTAACGACTTCAGGAAAATTTTCACCGGGTGAAACCTGGTGCCATGGATGTTGTGTACTCATTTTTTATTATTTAAACTCTTTAAAATTTAGCCGCTATGCAACTTTCGTTTAAGAAAAGCAAAAATCAGCGGAATTGTTGTAAATATTATTAACCCAATGACAATAAATTCCATATAGTCTTTTAATTGCGGATATTTTCTCCCTAAAAAAAATCCAGCCAATGTAAAAGTGCATACCCAGGCTACACTGCCAACAATGTTGTAAATGGAGAACTTTTTAACGTCCATTTTGACAACACCTGCAAAGATAGGCGCAAAAGTTCTAATTATCGGAAAAAATCTACCTAACACCAATGCCATCCTGCCATGTTTGGCAAAAAAATCTTCGGCAATTGTCACATAATACTTCTTAAAGAACAAGGAATTGTTTTTATTGAATAATGCCGGGCCGGCACGATAACCAAACCAATAACCGGTAAAGTTGCCTAAAACACCTGCAGCTATAAGGGAAAGTATGAGGGTGTAAATTGATATATTAAATTTGCCGGTTGAACAAAGTAAACCAGACATAAATAACAAGTAATCCCCCGGAAGAAAAAACCCGAAAAATAAACCGGTTTCGGCAAAAACAACAATAAGCAAAAAATAAAAACCTATGCTTATGATGGATTGAGCGTCCGTTAAATTTTGAAAATGTTCCCAAAAGTTATCCATTCACTATATCTGTAAAACTACAAATATTAAATGATATTTGTAATGCTTGTGTTACAGATTAAAGTAAACTTGAAATAAAGCCCGGGTAGATGCCGATTACAATAGTTATCAACGCAGAGAAACCCAGTACAAATTTGTAATAAGCAGGGACTGTAAGCTCCGTATGTTCAGCGTCACGGAAATACATAGCGATGATAACCCTGAAATAGTAAAAGATGCTGATGACAGCATTTACTACAGCTAATATAACCAACAATACCTGGTACTGCTTCAATGCGCCCGAGAACATAAAGAACTTACCAATAAAGCCAGCCGTAAGTGGTATACCTGCCAGCGAAAGCATACTGATAGTTAATACTACAGCCAAAAACGGATTATTTTTCGATAAGCCGTTAAAGCTTTCAAAGTTATCGCTGCCGGATTGTTGCTGAACCAGTATAAGCGCTCCAAAGGCAATTATGGAGGCTATTGAATAAGCAGTAGCATATATAAATACCGAGCTTGCGGAGCTTGCCCCCAGGGCTACAATGGCAAAAAGTAAATAACCTGCATGTGATATGCTGGAAAACGCCAGCATGCGTTTAAAGCTTTGCTGGTAAAGGGCTGTTATATTGCCGATAAATAAGGTTATAATAGTAATAACCAATAATACCGGAACCCAAAAATCTGACAACGGCGCGAAACAAGCAGTAAACAAACGTAAAAATGCAGCGAAGCCGGCGGTTTTTACAACTGTTGACATAAATGCAGTAATAAGGGTAGGGGAGCCTTCATAAACATCCGGTGTCCAGAAATGGAATGGTGCAGCACCTACTTTAAAACAAAGACCAACGATAATAAGCAGGATACCGGTATAAAACATCGGATCAATACCGCGCGGATGTTCAATAACCCAATTGCGGATAGTTTCCAGGTTAAAAGA
>JAQNCM010000660.1 GCA_029237615.1 Mucilaginibacter sp. | reverse complement strand
CAAGGGATTGGATTTCACATTAGACAAGCGACAAGTTATCATCGCGCATGATATTGAAGAGGTTTATAAAAACCGATACATGCAATTACTTGGCAAAGTAAAGATTGAAATTGCGCCTGCTGCAGCTATCGTGCAATTAGACAGCATTCGTAAGAATAAAAAAGACTAATCAATGTTAATAACTCTTTTGAATGTGGGTGATGTTTCACTAGGGTTACGAGCCACTAGTGAAACTCTTCTTAATATTGAAAATCATTATAAAAACAAGGAAATATTGGGACAAATTATTCCTAATATTCAAGCACGGGCATTTACCGGCAGAGTAGATCCTGATAAAGTGTCCCACCTTATTAAAAATATTAGATATAACCATATTGCGGAATCGTTAATAGCTGACGTAGAAACTTTACCTACGCCCTATGGTGAACATTTAAAATTATGTTTGGATAGATTTCCACATAAGGTACATTTTCGCACCATATGCATTTATGATGACATTAATAAAGAAGATAATACTATAGCATTCGTTACTGCACATGCTATAATAGAATCTACTTAAGGATAAAATATGGGCCATATCAGACATACTGCTATCGTGGTTACAACGCTTTTGCGTGATGTTGAAATTGTACATGCAAAAGCTGTTGAATATTGTGGGGATCTAGTAAGTCCAATCGTGCATCATCGTATTAATGGTGATAGTTCTTTTTTCATCGCTCCAGATGGTGGAGCATTAGGTGGAGAACACTATGACTTAGCGTCTACGCAACGTATGGCATTCATCGATTATCTACAATCTGTTCAATGTGAAGAGTTCTATCCACAATGGATAGAACTCGATTATGGGCATGATGGCAAAGGGGCTATCATTTACCAAAGTACATGGGACACCAATGAGGATGAGGATGAAGAGGAATTTTAAATGTTGATTATGAAGAATAATATTCCGGTAATTGGGGCATCACACGATAGACAAATTTATGAAGGAGTATACCAAATTGGTTCATCATCTAATATAAATTTGGAATATAATAAAGGTCCAACAGAATGGTTACATCCAACTGTATCCGTATTTGACATTAGTAAAATGGTCACAATACCGTGTGATGGTGGGTTCGATAACCATGATTCATCCGCAGAGTATGATTTAACTGATACTCCATGGTTGCCAATGTCTACCGCACCCAAAAATGAAACTATTCTACTTTGTACGAATCTAGGTGTTGTGTCAGCATGGTATGCTGAAGGAGAGTGGAGTAATCATTACGAAGAGGGACTAGAATATAGTCCTCCAGTATGGGTCTGCTACGATGATGAATTTCAAATAGAAATTGAAGAAACACCTAAATGTGAAATTTGCGAAGCTTTAGGATGGATGCCGATGCCAAAAATTCCTCAATTGAAAAAGATTACCCACAATGACGAATAATTATACAACAGTTCTATTTAAAGATAGAGACAACAATTTCTATCTTGGAATAAAAGAAGATAGTAAAATTGTAGGGTTCAAGCTTTTACCCAATTGGATTATTGATGAAGTATCTGTGGACATAGAATTGCACGAATTTTTAATCGTAAACGTTACACCCAATAGTATGACAACTATAACTCAAGGTTCTTTAACCGTTACTGATGGTGAGGAAGAATTAACGACACCGTTATGCGATCTAACTCGTGAGAAATTATTAGAAACGTTTAATACTTTAATTCCAGAAAAATATTTGAAAGATTCAAATGATGTATAAAAATAAATATGGCGCAAAAATGCCAGTGTATTTCGGTGATACGGAACCTGATGACGTGGTGATTTATGATGAAACTACTGGAATCGTAACATTGGCAAATCAAAATTGCGGAGTATTTTCCAAGGAAGTTGCCGCAAAAATAACGTCCGATTATGAATTATTTAAACAGACTTATGAATGGAGTGACTTAATTTATAGATGGATGGAAAAGAGAATTAGTATCCCTGATAGCCTGTAATATTAACACCCTGCGCCATTAACCATCTTCGTTCAATTACTTCAATCGTGTCCATGATCTTTTGATTGTTCCATAAATCCGGTGTAGCATCAAAGGTGAGCATCCATGGTTGATTGAGCAGTAATTGGCCTTGGCCATCATATTTCATCTCATACCAGAATGATACTTCACCCAATAACGTTTTATTATTTTGATCTTGTCTTCTACCTTCAAGTTTAGCCTTTTGTGCTAAAAATTGCACAACCCTATCCACAATACTATGAAATTTCTCTACATCGTATTTCACTTCAGCCATATTATGCCACTCTCTTTTCTATAAAAACTTTACTCCCATATTTATGTAATTTATTTAAAAGAGTTATAAAATCAATATCTAAAGAATAGCTAGTAACATACTCCTCTGTCACATCATTGTAATACACTACTTTGCGGCGTTTAAATGGAATACAAGTCACTATGTTACTGTATTTGTAGCTGATGATAATATGATCAAACACTACATCTTCTTTTATTTTTGTAGTGGTCCACCAGCGTGAAATATTTTTACTATCATAAAACATTTTCTTATCCTTCCTATAATTATTTAGGATGTAAAAATGTGATAGTAGTTAATAATGACTAAGTGTTGATTTTATTGTTAAATAATTTCTATAAGTGAATATGCTATAAATATAG
>JAQNCM010000678.1 GCA_029237615.1 Mucilaginibacter sp. | reverse complement strand
AGTACCAGAACTAATACTCCTACGAATACTATAACCCCATCAGTGACAGTTACATTTACTCCGACTAATACACCTACACCAACTGTTACAAATACTCCAACATCAACAAGCACAATAACACCTTCGGTGACCGCAACTGCTACAGTGACGCCTACAGTTACAAGTACAGTGACGCCTACAGTTACTATTACACCGTCTGTCACACCGTCACCGTCTGTCACACCTTCACCCACCGTGACAACAACTCCAACGGTAACATTTACACCCACTCAGACCAATACGGTAACGCCGACTGTTACCGCATCGCCGACTGTTACCGCATCACCAACCATCACTCCAACAAATACGGTCACTATTACACCGTCTGTGACGATCACCAATACCAATACTTTGACACCATCCCCAACAGCCACTAGCACTACCACTATAACACCATCAGTTACACCTTCAGTATCGTTGACACCATCAAGTACGCCTACTCCGACAGCATCACCAACTATAACATTTACTCCTACAAATACTGCTACAGTGACTGTTACACCTTCAAGTACTATAACGCCAACGTCCAGTGTTACTCCTACAGTGACTACCACGATTACTGCATCAGTTACGCCAACACCGACAGTTACAAGAACAAATTCTGTAACACCATCAGTGTCAATTAGTAAAACTGCAACATTAACGCCCACACCTACGTTAACACTTACATCATCGCCAACAGTTACGCCATCTGTAACAATTACGAGCACTGTTACTCCTACCAGTAGTCTAACGCAAACACCTGCATCAACGGTTACACCTACGCTTACCCCATCGCAAACACCTTCTCTAACACCAGCACCCTCTGTTTCACCAACGCCTGTGCCAAGTATTACCCCTACTCCAGCTCCAAGTAACACGCCAGCACCATCCAATACTCCAGCTCCAAGCAACACACCAGTACCATCGGTTACACCGTCGCCAACTCCAATATTCCTGAAATCAGGACTAATTTCTTGGTGGGAATTTGAAAATCCACCAAACACAATAGTTGACAGTGTGGGGAACAATAATTTAACAGTAACTGGAGCAGCGGGAGCAACATCGGGTATCGTGGGAAATGCTGTTGTGTGGGGCGGGGGAGTTGGTAGCGCTGGAAAAGCAACTACTACGGGAGTAGGATTGTCTACTACGAGTTATTCGATGGGATGTTGGTTTAGACGGACTGCGATAAGTGCCCAATGTATCTTACTGGATTGGTCAAATACGGTAAACAAAGTAGGTTTTGACTTTGTAGTATTAAGTGCGAACTTGGCGCTTAGAAAAAGTGCCAATGGAAGTTTAGCAGTAGATCAAATCGCGAGCGTTAGTACAAATGACACCAATTGGCATTTCGCAATAGCATGGGTTGACACCGCCGCGAACACTATTAATATCCAAATAGATGATGGCGTAATCGCCTCAACAACGCTAGGTGTAAGCACCACCTTTGTAGGAGGCACATTATCGATGGGCAACAGTATCGCTTATAATGCTCCAGCTAATAAGGCATTCATGGATCAAGCGTTTTACTACAATCGTGCACTATCGGCAATAGAAAGAACCGCCCTATACAATTCTGGCGCCGGAAGATCGTTTGCTAGTTTATAACACTTCTTTAGCTAGATTATAATTAGCAGTCCTTTGATCCAAGCCATTATATCCGCCGTTTATCAATTTGGTAATCGTTTTAATATCATCTAAATCTGCATACTTGTTCAGATTCATTTTATTCCAATACCAGTATGCGCAATCTATAGCTGCGGGTAATTGTTCCAATAATTCTGGTGAATTAATAAAATCAGTTGATAAAAATTGTCCACAAGCGGTATAATTGTTTAATCCTGTACATTGGATAGCTGATCGTCCCAAGTAACGAAATCCGTCTCCACTATTCTCATTACCATTACCCATTCTATTGGCATATACTTTATTAGCAATCTTTGCAGGCTGGCGAGCATATGCATTAGCGATGTCTAAAGTTGGGAAATATTTGGGGAACGTTGCCATTAACCCTTGCGCCGAATAGTTTAAATTTTCTTTAAAGACAGTAAAGGAATTAGATTCGTATCCGGTTTGGGCAAGAAATGCTGCTGATCTATTTGTCTGGTTACCCAATTTGGAAAATACGTCATTCAATTTGCCCAATAGATCGTTAAAATTTACAGGAGTGTGAATTGCTTTTGGAAATATTTGTAATAGTTGTTGATTATTCATAGTAGCCCACTTATAATACGTTTATATTATTTATAATTTATAAGAGGAAATTGATGAATCTCACAAACTGGCAAACGTTGAATTACGTATTTACTACAACGACACGATGGATCGGAAACACGGTGGCTGTAAGCCTTCTACAGGCAATTCCGTTACTGTGGTTATGGAATTTCGTAATACCAGCGGTGTTCATGATAAAGGCGATCACTTTTGCACAAGCCGTGGCTATCATTTTCATTGTAAAAATACTATCGAGAAGCTGGATATCTGAAGGAATAATGGAATCATTAGTGACGCAGAGTGCGCAATTGGCTTACCAGAACGGATTAATTTATAATGCACTGGTATTCGTGGAAACCAAATTC
>JAQNCM010000177.1 GCA_029237615.1 Mucilaginibacter sp. | reverse complement strand
TGTTCCACCCGTTCCAAACGTTCCACACGTTCCTCTCTCAAAAATGGAACACTACAACTTATATAACCGCACCGTTTAAAACCAATTCCTGTAATCGCCGTTTATTTAATATGGCGAAAAAACCATTGCTGGAATTTACCGATAAAGGAATTTACTGCGCGGAAGGAAAATTCTACGTTGATCCCTGGAAGCCGGTGGATGACGCGGTTATTACCCATGCACACGCAGATCATGCTTATTTTGGCAACAAGCGCTACCTGGCGCATCATTTTTCAAAAGAGGTTTTAATGTATCGTTTGGGTGACATCCAATTACAAACCGCTGCTTATGGTGAAAAGGTGATGAAGAACAGTGTGCAGGTATCTTTACACCCGGCAGGCCATGTTATTGGTTCGGCACAGGTAAGGGTAGAATACAAGGGAGAAGTATGGATAGTGTCCGGCGATTACAAGGTGGAGGACGATGGTATATCAGCTCCTTTTGACCCCGTTCGTTGCCACCATTTTATTTCAGAATGTACGTTTGGCATGCCGGTATACCAATGGAAACCACAGGCAGGAATCTTCAGCGACATTAATTCCTGGTGGCTCAGCAATCAGCGGCATGGGCTCGCTACCGTTTTAGTTGGATACTCTTTAGGAAAGGCTCAACGCATATTACAAAACCTGGACCTGAATATCGGTAAGGTCTATACCCACGGCGTTATTGAAAACACCAACGAAGCGCTGCGCCGTAACGGCATAACATTAAACCCCACAGAACGCATCACCGCCGATACTTTAAAAGAAGACGTTCGTAAAGGTATCATCCTCGCGCCGCCGTCATCAGTCGGCACTCCCTGGATGAGGAAATTTCAGCCTTACAGCTTTGGATATTGTTCCGGGTGGATGGCCATCCGGGGGGCCAAACGCCGCCGCGCCGCCGACCGCGGTTTTGTGTTATCAGACCATGCCGACTGGGACGGCCTCATAAGCGCCATTGATGCTACGGGCTGTGAAAGCGTTTATCTGACTCATGGTTATACGGCGACTTTCGCAAGGTATCTGAATGAAATTGGCTTTGATGCGCATGAAGTGCATACCTTATATGGGGATGATGAAGGCTCTGCACCTACAGAATCCCTTGTAGAGGAAGCCCCCTCTAAATCTCTCCCGGAAAGGGAGTCTTTGTTAACGTCCCAAGAGGGATACTCTTCACCAAGAGCGGGTGCCGGGGAGGGATCGCTATGAAATCCTTTGCACGTTTATTTCTTTCGCTGGACGAAACGAATAAAACCAACGAAAAAGTTAAAGTTTTAAAGGACTATTTCAACAGCGTGCCAGATAGCGATAAAATGCACATGCTGGCTTTGTTTGCCGGGCGTAAGCCAAAAAGACAGATAAACTCAACCCTTGTACGGAACTGGGCCATTGAAGCCTCCAATATTCCGCCTTGGCTGTTCGAAGAAAGTTACCATGTGGTGGGTGACCTGGCTGAAACCATGTCGTTGTTAATGCCGCGCAACACTGGCACCAGCAGTAAAACACTTACAGAGTGGATTGCAGAGATCAATGCATTGGGCGACAAAACAGAAGAGGAAAAGAAATTATGGCTATTGGAATCATGGGCAATGCTGGATAGCAGCGAACGCTTTGTGTTTAACAAGCTGCTTACCGGCAGCTTCAGGGTTGGTGTATCCCAAAGCCTGGTAGTGAAAGCACTTGCAGAGATTTCGAAAATAGATGCACCTACGCTCACCCACCGTATTATGGGTGGCTGGCAGCCTGAAACGTATACTTACCAACAACTAATACAGGAACAAGGTGCCGCGGATGATATTTCGCGGCCATATCCTTTTTTCCTGGCTTATCCCATACAGGAAACTTCTGAAAAGCAAAAATCAGCCGAAGAACTAAAAATGTCATTAGGCGATGAAGCACAATGGCAGGCTGAATGGAAGTGGGACGGCATTCGCTCGCAAATGATAAAACGGGGAGGTAAAATATTTATATGGAGCCGGGGAGAGGATTTGTCGACCGATAAATTTCCGGAGCTGCACCCCTTTTTAAATGCCCTCCCCGATGGCACCGTGCTAGACGGCGAGCTGTTGAGCTTTGCAAATGGCATACCTATGCCCTTCAATGTATTGCAAACACGCATCGGCAGAAAAAATATTAATAAAAAAATACTGGAAGAAAGCCCGGTTGCTGTTATTGCCTATGATTGCCTGGAGAATAACGGTGAAGATATCAGGTATAAAACACAGATGGAGCGCAGGCAGATCCTGGAGAAATTGCAATCTGGAACACCCTTTCCTGACTTGTTTCATATATCAGTATTAATATCCTTTGCTACGTGGGATGAGCTGGCCACGATAAGGGAACAATCAAGGGCGATGATTGCTGAAGGTATTATGCTGAAGCGCAAAAGCGCCGCCTACCAGGTTGGTCGTAAGCGCGGTGATTGGTGGAAGTGGAAGATCGATCCGCTTTCGGTGGATGCAGTGATGATATACGCGCAAAAAGGTCATGGCCGCCGTGCCGACTTGTATACCGATTATACTTTTGCCGTTTGGGATGGCGACAAACTGGTACCTTTTGCCAAAGCATATTCGGGCTTAACAGATGCCGAGATCAATAAGGTTGATTATTTTATAAAACGCAATACCCTCGAAAAATTTGGCCCGGTACGTACGGTAAAACCTGAGCTGGTTTTTGAGATAGGCTTTGAAGGTATCAACAGATCAACCCGGCACAAATCAGGTATCGCGTTGCGTTTTCCGCGCATATTACGCTGGCGGCATGACAAGCCGAAGGAAGAAGCAGATACACTGGATAGTTTAAGGGCCTTATTGGGAGAGTGATATGCGCCACCGGATAATAGCAAAATGATACCTGCAATTGTATCATTAATGTTAACTCATACAGGAGTATGTTTTTCAGCCGTTAATTATTTCAAACAAACGGAAATATTTTAACTTACATTATTAACTTCGACAATGAACATCCTCCATATCCTCAATGGTGATGCCACCGCAAGTAGTTTTGAAGATACAGGCCTTGACGGCGATGTAATGGTTTGGCGCGAAATATTGTCAGAAGGGCCGCTGGAAGACAATATTACTACAGGTAGTTTTTGGAAAAGCCGGTTGGAATGGATTTGTGAAACGTTTGGCGAAACGCCGGAAAGATATCAGCAAAAAGTACTTGACCCACTGACGATGCTTGATACACACTACGATGAAATTAACCTTTGGTTTGAATTTGACCTGCATTGCCAGGTGAACATGCTGGGTGTGATGACTTATTTGAAGCAAAAAACAGATCTTTCGGCACCAGCCATTTACCTCGTTTGTCCTGACGGTTATCCGGGTAAAGAAAACTTCCGTGGGATGGGAGAACTAACCGGGGAAGAGCTGGAATATCTTTACGATAATATTCGCATTCAATTAAGTGGTTTTGATTTGATTTTAGCAGAAGAAGCCTGGAAAGTATACTGTAGTCACGATGCAGGAAATTTAAAAAACTACCTGGCGAAAACTGACTTCTGGGGTGGCTTACGTTGTTTAAAACGTGCATTGGAAGCACAGCTCGTTCGTTTGCCGCTAAATCAAAATGGATTGAATTACATTGAGGAAAAGTTACTTGCCATTTATAATGCCGATAATAAAGGGCGCGCCGAAATTCATAGAGCTTTTTGGGAAACCGAAAAAATATATGGTATGGGTGATATGGAAATTGATATTTATCTTCGCCTGCTTAAAAATAAAGAACTGATCACCTTACAATCATAATGGTTAAAACGTATCTCATCAGCGGTGCCGGCAGCGGAATTGGCCGGGCTATTGCCCAACATTTAAGTAATGATGGGCATACTTGTATTTTATTGGGGCGTAAAGAACCGGCATTAAGGGAAACATTGAATTTATTGTCGAACGGCAACCACCGGATATTAGTTGCCGATATCCGCGATAAAGGAAGCCTGGCTGCGGCTGCGGCTGGTATAAATGATCTTGTAATTGACGGCCTGGTAGCCAACTCCGGCATCGGTGGTGAAAACTATTGGGGTGCAAATGACCGCTGGCATGATATTATTGACACCAATTTAACCGGCACTTACAACTTTGTAAATACTTTTTTGCAACTCTTCAATACGTCGGAAGGCGAAAAGCACATTTTAATAACTTCATCGGTTCTGGCCCGTTTGGGGGTAGCTAATTATTCGGCCTATTGCGCTTCAAAAGCAGGGTTGCTTGGCTTAATGCGTTCGTGGGCGGTACAATATGCGCCGAAAAAAATATTGGTAAATGCCATTTGCCCCGGGTGGGTGGATACGGAAATGTCGCAGAACGGCTTGCAGGGAATTGCAGACGGAATAGGCATAACCAAAGAAGAATTTTATGGTATCGCCATGCAGAGTGTCCCGTTAAGGCGTATGAGCCAGCCTGAAGAAATAGCCGGCCTGGTAGCTTATCTTTTAAGTCAGAGTTCAATAACCGGGCAGGCTATTGACATTAATTGCGGTGCGGTGATGAACAGTTAATTACCGCCGTTGCCTAAAGTGTAATGAATCTTCCCCCGTCTGTTATTTATACCGCTAATTTTTGAGTATGGCAGCAATAGTTGGCGATGGTTCACTTTCGTTCTTCAGCCTGTCTAACGCGGTAACCACATACAAATAGGTTTTTCCTTTTCCAGCTGTTTCATCCATAAACGTTGAAGTAACGTTGTACTGTATATGGAGAATATATTTGGGATCGTTTAAGTTTACTTTTTCATTTCCATCAAAACGATAAATAACATATCCGTAAACAGGTTCGTTGTCCTTTGCCAAAAGCGGGGCTTCCCATTTCAGCGCTACGCCGTGAATCCCCTGTGTAGCAGTTACATTACGCGGGGCGTTTGGCGGGATAGAATCCAACCAAAGCATTTGAGGAGGCAAAGACGGATACCGGTAATAATTATCCTTTAATGAATCGGTAAATCCAAGGGGATTATTCATCAATGATTTTGAGCTGAAATAAACGCTGCCTTCAACACGCCGGTTATTGCGCAGGTATTTTATTTCGTTTGGCATTGAAGCTGGATTTTTAAATTTAGTTAAACGGCGCTCATTGATCCTGTATGCCGCCATGCCGACATACAGGTGCCTGTTGTAAGTGTTATCGCTCCACCAATCAAGCAATTTATCAAAAGGAACCTGGCGATCACCAATAGGAAAATAAATCTGCGGATTTATATAATCTACCCAGCCTTCTTTTATCCATTTCCTTGAGTCGGCAAATAATTCGTAATATGACGGTAAACCATGTGTATCAGAACCCTCATCATTTTGAGACTTATTTGCCCATACGCCAAACGGACTGATGCCAAACTTAATATGGGGTTTATGTTTATGAATACTGTCACTCAGCATTTTTACCAGCAAATCAACATTATTACGGCGCCAGTCGTTTATATTATCGAACCCATCCCTATATGCTTTAAATGTTTCTGAATCATTTATATGCTGGCCTTCTATTTTATACGGATAAAAGTAGTCATCCATGTGTACGCCGTCTATGTCGTAATTGTCAACCACATCTAAAAAAACCTTTACAATGTAATCCCGTACTTCGGGTATGCCGGGGTTAAATAGTTTTATCCCACCATAAACAAAAAACCATTCAGGTCGGTTATTAGTAATATGCCCTGGACTTAATACCGAAAATTTACCATCATTTGTAGCCCGGTAAGGGTTGAACCATGCATGCAGCTCCATTCCGCGTTTATGGGCTTCTGTAATTGCAAATTCGAGCGGATCATATAGCGGATCCGGTGCTTTCCCTTGTTTTCCGGTAAGCCATTTTGACCAGGGCTCGCGGCTCTTGGCATAAAAGGCATCTGCAGCAGGCCTTATTTGTAACATTATTGCGTTAATGCCCATTTCCTGGTGTGCATCCAGCAAGTCAATCAACTCTTTTTTTTGCTCATTGGCAGTTAAATGGGGGGTGCTGGGCCAGTCAATGTTCTCAACCGTGGCAATCCACACCCCGCGAAACTCCCGCTTTGGTTGCATGGTATCGCCAACTGAGATATTGGTGGGTTGTGCCTGGGCTTTTATGAAGAAAAATACAGTGAAAAATAAGAAAATCAGACGCTGGTAGTTATACATTAAAAAAAAATTAAACGCCGCAAAGATATAAAACTGATGATGTAGCTGTTTTAGTATGAAGTATAATAATTATCGTTATTTTGTGTTTTAATCATATTGTCTTATTTTTAACCACACTGAATAGGTTTTTAACTATCATGGTGAAAAATTTGCGCTGCATTTTTACTTTTTTGATTATTTAAATGTTAATGCCGATAAAAAATATTACTATTAATATTGATAATAACAAACAAATAAGCTATAACATCTATTAATTATAATCGGCCTTGATTTAGCTGATCATTAAAACTTAAAACTAATTGCTATGGAAAACCAAACAGGTCAAACACCTAAAAAAAACTCGAATGTAATTTACTTTCTTATAGTTGTTGTATTGGCTTTGCTCGCTACAGACGTATACCTGTACCTGCAAAAAAATAAATCCGATACAAAGATTGTATACCAAAACGACGAAAAAACGAGGTTGCAAACCGAACTGGACAGCCTGGAAGCCCAAATTGAACAGGTAAATATGGGCAAAACAAAAATGTCGGCAGAGTTACAGGCAAAAAACGATTCTTTAAAGGCAAAGATCAGGGTATTGCGCAAGGAATTGGCCAAGGGTAAATTAACTGTTGCCGAACTTTCCAAAGCGCAGGAAGATGTTAAACAGCTAAGGTATTTTGTAACCAAGTATACAGCGGATATTGATGAATTAAAAAAGCAGAATGCTACATTAACTACTGAAAGAGATACCTTAAAAACCAACCTGGCTACTGTAAGTCAAAAGGCAACTACGCTTCAAAAACAAAACGAGGACCTCGGTACAAAGGTTAAGGTAGGTTCTGCTATTAAGTTGGCAACATCCGAAGTTGTTGCTTATAAAATTAAAAACAGCGGGAAAGAAGTAGAGGTTAAACGAGCCTCGCCTGCCAAGAAGATAAAGATAAGCTTTACCGTAGCAAGCAATGATATTGCTGAAAAAGGGATGCATGATATTTTTGTACGGATTATTGATCCAACCGGTAATCTTATTACTTCAACCGATTCAGGTAATTTTAACGCAGACGGAGAGGATTTGCAATTTACTTATAAAACTTCCATCGACTTTAAAAATGACGGCAGCGGTTATACAATTGATTGGGCAAACCCCGCACCATTTGAAAAAGGAACCTATACCGTATTGCTTTATGCAGATGGGTTTACCATGGGAAAAACAAGCTTTACGCTTAAATAGGTGTTTAATTATATTGAGTTGATTAGGTGACTGTTAACTGAGCTATCGGTTTATACGCCAACTTAATCAACTCATAAAATCAGTTATCTGCAGGTCTAAACGGCCGGAAGACTAAAGTAAAAAGTAGTACCTTCTCCAACTATCGTTTCAAACCACACCTTTCCGCCGGCGTTTTCTATAGAGTTTTTCACAAAAGCAAGCCCAAGCCCGGTACCGGAGCTTTTGGTAGTAAAGTTTGGCTCAAATATTTTTTCGCGTAAGTCTTCAGGAATGCCATTCCCGTTATCTTTTAAGGTTAATAAGATATTTTTGCTTGTTATAAGGTAGTTTATTTCTATTATTCCCAATCTATCCCCTGGAGTAGCTTCAATTGCATTTTTTAATAAATTATTAAAGCAGCGCAACAATTGGTCACGGTCGGCATTTATATAAAAAGCCGAATCGGGTGCCGTGTATACAATGTTTAGGTTATCCATCTGTTTAAAGATGGTAACCGCTTGGGTCAGTATTTCAAAAATATTAAGTCGTTCCATCCGGGTATCCGGCATTTTAGCAAATGCTGAAAATTCAGAAGCAATGGACGAAAGGCTTTCAATTTGCTCTACAAATGATTTGCTGAACCTTTCGAACTTTTGATCAAACTTAGGGTCTTTATCCCTCCATGATTTGTCGAGCAGCTGCAAGCCAAGCTTAAGCGGAGTTAACGGATTTTTAATTTCGTGTGCCACCTGTTTTGCCATTTCCCGCCATGCACTCTCCCTTTCGGATTGCGCGAGCCGCTGTGCACTATTTTCAAGTGCGGCAATCATTTTGTTGTATTCTTTTACAAGGGCACCAATTTCATCATTACGTTCCCATTTTATCGGCTCATTTTTTTGCCCATAAATAGTTTTACTCAGGCTGTATTCTATAAAACTTAACGGGGCCGTTATCTGCCTTGCAATCACAACCGCAAGTAACCCGATAGCTATAAATACAAGCGCGTATACATTGATCATGATGTTAAGCAATGATCCTATGCGTTCTTTGTAATCTGTTTCGTTTGAAAAATAAGGTAACTGCAGATAAGCTATTGTCTCGTTTTTCGAGTTGCGAACCGGCATATAAGCGGCTTTGTAATTTAATTTGCCAATAATTTCGTCATTAATAATTTCGGATTTTTGTAAATCATGCAGTGCGATATAAGCCCGGGCATGCATGCGCCTTGCTTGCAGGCCAAATTCATAAATCTTAGGTTGAGTAGTAAGTAATGTTACCCCATTACGATCAAATAGGGTAAGGTCTGTTGTATAGGTATTAGCAAATTCGTTAAAGGCTACCTGGGAGGCTTCATTAACGTTGTTTATATATTCACTATACGGACCTGTCTCAAATGCAGAAGCTATCCGGGTGATCTTATCCCTGATTGCTTTGTCCTGCTGGGTATTGTATTGAGCGCTTATGGAAAAAAACGTTATAAAGCCCACCAAAATTAAAGTCGCCACAACAGCAAATATCATTGAAAACTGGATGCGCGTTTTATATAATAGCAAATCCGGGTTCAGTTTAAAGTTCCAGGCTATCCGGTCGTCGCTGACAGTTAAAATTTTAAACCGCGTCCGTAACCAATTTAAGAGGACAATTAAAATGCCAAATAACAGCAATATAACAAAAAAGAAAGTGATGGACGTTACCCCAAAAAAAAGCACATTATCCTCCTTGCTTACCACAATCAAATTACGGGCACTTGGTTTATACATTAAGTGGCTACAGGTTTCAAAATGTAAATACCATTCGCTGTTGTTGCTTTTAGTTGTTTTAAGTACGTACTTTTTCGTTTCCCCTGGCAGGTCGGTATTTATTAAGTTATATACATAATTGCCGCTATGGCTTTGTAATTTATTATCTACATAAAATGCATACGAATAGCCTTTAAACTCGTCTTCAAGATTTATCTGACCGTCAATGAGTAATCCGGGTAATGAAACAAATGATTGTAAGGGTTTCGATTGCAGCCTGATTACGATCGTGCCTAAGTTTTTATCCTGCGATGTTACCGGAAGGATTGCGAAATAATTTTGAAACCCAAAAGATCCATTTTCCCTGTAAAAATAAGCCGAAACCTTATTGGAGCTATATAACACCATGTCTTTAAAAACATTCAGGTCATAATTTCCATCGGTGGACAGCGGACGGCCGTGGTTACCAAATTCATGTACTTTTAATTCATATTTTGACAGGTAGCCGTTAAAATAAAGTTTTTGCAAACGGTTTGCAACATAAGGTGTGTTATGAAGGCTATCTTTAAAATAATGAATGATTGAGGTGTCGGCAATTATTTGCCGTTCTATTTTTTTGAAGATTTCATCCGAATTCACGTCATCCGGCACTTCAAGTTTTTGTATATAGGCTTTTCTGACTTCCTGTTCCTTGATCGATTCGAAATAATTTAGTTTAATTGATGAAATGAGGGAACAAATTAATATGATGACTGCAAAAGAGCCGGATGTAAGTTTGGCGTTATCATATTTATAAGAATAACCCCTTACAAACACCAGCAAGGCCCATAACAGGTAAAATAAAGTAAAGCCGCTATAGTAAGTGGCAATAACGGTAGCTAAGGTTATTCCCAAAACAAATATGCCAATCTTATGAAGATCCGGAATGTTAAGTTTGGAGCATACAGTTAAAAATACTTCGCTAAGTAAATAAAACGTGAGGAAGCTAAAGCATAGCATCAAAACGCCCAACATGCTAAAGGCTGATAAGTTAAGCACGTTACTTACATCAAAGCTGATTTTTGAATTTACGACCAGTCCATAAAAAATATTTAATAAAGCGGTTGAAACAATGATAAGAATAACCGTTCCGCAAATAAAAATAAGGTAAGATAGCAGCTTGCCGGGTGTTCTCTTTACCAGTTCATGGCGTTTTGAATGGAGGAAAACAACAAACCAGGAAATAAACAAAATATTAATGCAGAGATCGCCTAAAGAAGGGAAGGTATAGCTTGATGCAAAAATAGTGGGATCAAAAACCGGAAGACGGTAGGAAAAATCAGGCCAGTTATAATGCAGATTAAGGTATCTCACTAAAACAATAAAGGCAGCCAATACAATTAACGAGATAAATAAATAGCCCTTTGAAACTATATAGCTGCAAATATTATTTATTAATATACAAAGGCATATTAATGTGAGCAACCATATTGTGGCTTCGAAATAAAAAAAGGTATGGTTGACTTCGCCGGGTTTGGCTTTAATTGAAAATAAGTAAGAATTATTTAAACTGTGTACTTCATAAACGTTTTTGTCTGTAAAGTCGGCAATTTCTATGCTGTTTTCTTTTAACAGATCATCCGAAAAGGTGTTTTGCAGATATTGATTTTGAAAAGCATAATTAAGTTTTACCGGGATAAAAAAGATCACCGAAAAATTACCATCCTTTTTTTTAATAACATCATAATACCCATTGGCTAGCTTTAAAAAAGAATAGCCTTCCTTTATGAGTTCCGGATGGTCAGGTATTACTTTTACACCGCTCCAAAAGGTTAAATTGTTATTGAATAAGGTAATAAACCAGATGTTTTTTTGCGTGGTAAGATCCTGGATGAGATTTCCCGCATTTTCGGGATTTTTCTGAAGGCTTTTTAATTCGTTAAAATGCTGTATATTGGTAAGCAGGTCATTAATATACTGCTCCTTTTTGTTTATGTTATGCTCAAGGGTTTTTCCTGTTTGTTGAAGACTATTTACAGGCGTATAAGATTTTTGAACGATTATAGCCGTAAAAAAAAGTGTGGCGCACAACAGTGCCAGCAATACGCGTATTTTTCCGGATGTGGTCAAGTTTTTAATAAGTAGATCGCAATTTAAACAAAAAAGCCATCATGATTAATATATGATGGCTTTTTTTATTATTGAATAATCGCGCTTTCTGTTGGTATTTGCCGGTCAACTTTTTTAACAAGTCCCTGTAGTACGTTGCCGGGGCCTACTTCTGTAAATGAAGTTGCACCATCTTCCAGCATATGTTTAACGGTTTGGGTCCACCGTACCGGGCCGGTAAGCTGGGCAATTAAATTATGTTTTATTGACGCAGGGTCGGTATAAGGTTTGGCATCAATGTTTTGATAAATGGGGCATATGGGGGCCTTAATCTCCGTATGTACTATAGCATGTTCCAGTTCCACACGTGCAGCTTCCATCAAAGGGGAATGAAAAGCGCCGCCAACGTTCAGTTTTAAAGCCCGTTTAGCCCCTGCGGCGGTTAATTCTTCACATGCCTTTTCGACTCCTGCAATAGTGCCCGAAATAACTAACTGACCCGGACAATTATAATTAGCCGCCACCACAACATCACTCATGCGGTGGCAAATGTCTTCAACCATAAAATCATCCAGGCCAATAATTGCAGCCATTGTTGATGGCTGTATTTCGCACGCCTTTTGCATGGCGTTTGCACGCGCCGCCACTAAACGCAACCCATCCTCAAAGGATAATGCCTTAGCCGAAACCAATGCCGAAAATTCACCCAGCGAATGACCGGCGGCCATACCAGGTTTAAAACCATCTCCCAAAACAGCCGCTAAAATAACGGAATGTAAGAATATTGCCGGTTGGGTAACTTTTGTTTGTTTCAGATCTTCAACAGTTCCATCAAACATGATATCGGTGATCCTGAAGCCAAGAATTTCATTAGCTTGTTCAAATAGCGCACGGCCTTGCTCAGACTGCTCATACAAGTCCTTACCCATGCCGACAAACTGGGCGCCCTGGCCCGGAAAAATGTATGCTTTCAATTTAGAGATTAGTTAATTGGTGGTTAGAGATCAGTTTTTCTATTGGTTGAAATACTATGTTAAATCAAATTGGTTATTTAGAGGAACAATAAAGCTATCAGAGGTAATTTTTCTAACTGATCTCTGATCACTAACCTCTAATCACCACCTCAGCTCAGCTTCGCTGAGATGAGATTCAAAAATTCGGTACGTGTTTTTTCTTTTAAAAATTCGCCGGTAAACGCCGATGTTGTGGTAACTGAATTTTGTTTTTGAACGCCGCGCATGCTCATGCAAAGGTGCCTGCATTCAATTACAATGCCCACTCCCCATGGATTTAAAGTATCCTGGATGCAGTCCCGAATCTCGTTGGTAAGGCGTTCCTGTACCTGCAACCTGCGTGCAAAAACATCAACCACCCGCGGTATTTTACTTAAACCTACTACATGGCCATTTGGAATATAAGCAACATGCGCCTTGCCAAAAAATGGCAGCATATGATGCTCACACATTGAATAAACTTCAATATCCTTTACAATCACCATTTGGCTGTATTCTTCCTTAAACATTGCCGATTTTAGGATTTCTTTTGCATCAAGATCGTAGCCTTGTGTTAAATATAACAATGCTTTGGCAACACGTTCGGGGGATTTTAACAATCCTTCGCGTTCGGGTTTTTCACCAATCTGGTATAAAATATCCTTGTAGTGCGCAGATAAGTTATCAATCAGGCCCGGATTATAACGGTCTATTTTTGTATAGCCGTCAATATCATCATCCCTGTCGGGAATATGGTTGTCGTTAGTCATTTTTAAGGTTTAATCGCCAAAATATTCAGCAGAATTATTCTCGGTTTCGTATAATTTTACCGAATGTAAAAACACGCCTTCATATGCTTCTATTGGTTTCTTCAGCTGGTTAAAAATTTCAATACAAAGTAACTCCGTTGATGCCATTTTTCCTGTCATAAAATCAACATCCTTATTAATGTTTTTATGATCGAGCTTTTCAATCACACAATCGTTAATAATTACTTTTAATTCTTTCAGGTCTATCAGATAGCCGGTAGCATGCGTAACTTCGCCTTTTACAGTTACAAACAAGTTGTAATTATGGCCGTGCCAGTTAGGATTGGCACACTTGCCAAACACTTCTGCATTTTTCTCTTCGCCCCATTCCTCACGGTACATCCTGTGTGCCGCATTAAAATGTTCTTTGCGTGTAATATGTATCATCATAACAAATAATGGTGCAAATATACAAAACAAAAACAGGCGTTATGTTTTATCTTAGCGGGCAAAAAAAAGCAATATGCGGATATTGGTGGTTGCAGCTACGAAAGAAGAAATTAAACCATTGATTTCAGAATTACGAATTACGAATTACGACTTGGAAAATGAGGACGAATTATTACCTGGTTCACAAATCGTAAATCGTAAATCTGACATCGTAAATTTAGGCCTAAACACCTCAATTCTCATAACCGGAGTCGGCATGGTAGCAACCGCCTTTGCGCTTGGAAGGCATTTGGCAACACACGCATACGATCTGGTAGTTAATCTTGGGGTAGCAGGAAGCTTTGACAGGGATATTGCTATCGGTGACGTCTTGGAGATATCTTCAGATATCTTAGCAGAGTTGGGTGCTGAAGACGGCGACGAATTTTTATCCATTGAACAACTAAGCTTTGGTGAAGGAACTTATTATCCAACAACAAAGCTCACAGACCTGTATAACCTGTTTAATACTTTTAACCTTAAAACTGCCGGTGCCATCACGGTCAATACCGTTCATGGGAACGAAAAATCCATAAAAAAAGTAATGGAAAGATTGAACCCGCAGCTGGAAAGTATGGAAGGGGCGGCTTTTTTCTATGTTTGTAAAGAAATGAATGTGCCTGGCCTGCAAATCAGGGCAGTGTCAAATTATGTGGAAAAGCGCGATCGCAGTAACTGGAACATAGGGCTTGCCATAAAAAATCTGAATACCTTTGCCATTGAATTTTTAAAGCTATACGCTTAACTTTAACTATAAAAAATTGTCATTGCGAGGCACGAAGCAATCGCATATTATACAGGGCGGCCTTGCAAAGTTCGCGATTGCCACGCTTCGCTCGTATGACATATCTTACTTATAAACTATGAAACTATCCCTGGGTTTTTCGCCCTGCCCCAACGATACCTTTATTTTTGATGCAATGATCCATCATAAAATTGACACCGAAGGTTTGGACTTTGATGTGTTTTATGATGATGTTGAAACGCTTAATCAAAAGGCGATGCGCGGCGAGTTGGATATTACCAAGCTCAGCTATCACGCATTTGCCTATGTTGCTGACAAATATGTGTTATTAGATGCCGGCAGTGCTTTAGGGTTTGGCGTAGGTCCTTTGTTGATTTGCAAAGATGATCCGGAAAAACTCCGCGCACAACTCACAACTCACAACTCACAACTCACTATAGGGATTCCCGGCAAATACACCACGGCAAACTTTTTATTGGGAACTGCTTTCCCAAATGCAACCAATAAGGTTGAGCTGGTGTTTTCTGACATAGAAGATGCCGTGCTTGAAGGAAGGATTGACATAGGTCTTATCATTCATGAAAACCGGTTCACTTACCAGGATAAAGGATTAAAAAAGATTATCGATCTGGGCGATTATTGGGAAAAACAAACCGGCTGCGCCATCCCGTTGGGCGGCATTGTGGCTAATCGCAAACTGCCATTGGATGTGCAGCACAAAATAAACCGGGTGATCCGCCGCTCGGTTGAGTTTGCGTTTGCGAACCCAAAATCGGGGCTGGAATTTATCCGTTCACATGCCCAGGAAATGAGTGAGGACGTAATGTATAAACATATAGAGTTGTATGTAAATAAGTATTCGGTAGATTTGGGGACTGAAGGTAAAAAGGCGATAAAACTGCTTTTTAATAAAGCATTGGAAAACCAACTCATCCCTCAGGTTAAGGATGAAATATTTTTGCCGGAAGTACAGGTTTAACTGATTATTTGATTAATCAAATAATCAGTTAATATCAAGATCAGTTAAGTCAAATAACAATAAGAAACTGTGGTTAACTCATACACCAGAATAGAAGAATTTGCCGAAGGACAGCTGCTGCTCGTAAACAAGCCTTATAACTGGACCAGCTTTGATGTGGTAGGCAAAATCCGTAATGCTTTTAAGCCCTTAAAATTAAAAGTGGGTCACGCCGGCACACTTGACCCATTGGCCTCAGGGTTGCTGATAATCTGTACCGGTAAAATGACTAAGCAGATAGATACTTTCCAGGCGCAGGAAAAGGAATATACCGGAACAATGGTATTGGGCGAAACCACGCCATCCTACGATATGGAAACTGATGCGGATCAAAAGTTTGATATCAGTCATATCACCGAACAGGAAATAAAGGATGCCAGCAAACAGTTTATTGGTGATATACAGCAATACCCGCCGGCACATTCCGCTATAAAAGTTGATGGCGAAAGATTATATGAAAAAGCCCGCAGAGGAGAAGAGGTTGAACTTCGCTTACGAAATGTAACTATAAATGAATTTGAAATAACCGGCATAGCCCTGCCCGAAGTTAATTTTCGGGTGGTGTGTAGTAAAGGGACTTACATTCGCTCATTAGTGAACGATTTTGGAAAAGCTTTAAACAATGGTGCCTACCTTTCAAATTTGAGACGTACCCGCAGTGGTGACTATAAAATAGATAATGCTTTTGAAGTAATGCAGATCGTGGATATTATAAGGGAACTCAAAATGATTAAGGATTAATATTCTGTTTAAGTAATAATTGTACATTTAGCTTAAATAAACAGTATTTAAACATCATATATATTATATGTCAGATTACAAAGAGTTTGGTTTCGGGAACGAAGAACCAATTTATGGGTGGAAATATCTTCGGAATACTTTACTATCATTATTGAACAAAGCGGATAACCTTTGTATATTAGATTTGGGTTGTGGGAATGGCTATTTTGTTAATTATTTACTCTCGCAGGGATTTAATGCTTATGGTATTGATGCTTCTAAGCAAGGGATTGCTATCGCAAATGGTGTTAATCCAGGAAGATTTTTTGTGCAGGACCTTGCAGATACGCAGTTACCCGAAGAAATCAGAAATCTACCTTTTGATACAATTATATCCACTGAAGTTATTGAACATCTTTATAACCCAGCAGCCTTTGTTGATTTTTGTAAAAACATCCTTAGTAAAAATAATGGGCAACTTATTTTATCCACGCCGTATCATGGTTATTTAAAAAACCTAACATTAAGTATTTTTAATAAATGGGATTTTCACACACATCCGAGTGTTTGCGGCGGACATATCAAATTCTGGTCAAAAGAAACTTTAAGCCGTTTATTAAAAGATAGTGGATTTAATGTAGTAGCTTTTAGAGGATGCGGCAGGATCCCCTATTTGTGGAAATCAATGATAATTAAATCCAAATTGGGCAATCCTCAATTTAAAAGTTGATATAATATATGAACCCTTAATGTATTCCGTTGAAGGACATCAGAAGAAATTTATAATTCAGTTTCAAAAATTCACCTTAAATATTAGGTGAAGCTTATTTTTGTTTTAAAATATGTACATCTATCACAGCATTGATGAATTCGTCCCGCTAAAAAATGCGGTGGTTACTATTGGTACTTTTGATGGCGTACATATAGGGCACCGTAAAATTATAGCAGGAATAAAGGATTTAGCTGCCAGTACCGGAGGAGAAACCGTGCTGCTTACTTTTTTTCCACATCCGCGAATGATATTGCATCCCGAGGATGAAAGCCTTAAGCTAATCAACACTATTAATGAAAAGGCAGGATTACTTGAGCAATTGGGAATTGATCACCTGATCATTACGCCGTTTTCAAGAGATTTCAGCAACCAGTCGGCAGAAGAATATATCCGCGATGTACTTGTAAATAAAATCGGCACCAAAAAGATTGTGATCGGTTATGACCATCGTTTTGGTAAAGACCGGCAAGGCGGGCTGGAAGATTTGCAACGGTTAGGGCCGGTTTATGGCTTTGATATAGTTGAAATACCTGAACAGGATATTGATGAGGTGGCGGTAAGTTCCACCCGGATAAGAACTGCTTTGCTGAATACCGAAATTGAATCAGCCAATACGCTTCTAGGTTATCCATTTTTTTTAAATGGCAAAGTGATACGCGGCGATCAGCTCGGCCGTCAAATCGGTTACCCTACTGCCAATATTGTAATTGAAGAGCGATATAAATTGATTCCCTCCGACGGGATATTTGCTGTAAAAGTAAAAATAGCCGGAGCCATTTATAAAGGCATGGCCTACATAGGCTCGCGTCCTACAGTTAATGGGCTTACCCGCAATATCGAAGTAAATATTTTTGACTTTAACCAGGATATTTACAATCAACAGATCCGGATGGAGTTCTACAATTTTGTTAGAGGAGACATTAAGTTTGCATCCCTTGATGAACTGAAAGCACAGCTTGCACAAGACAAGGTTGATGTGACAGCTTTGCTTGCCGATTAATCAATACGGTTGCAGCCGTACGATAGCCAACTAATAATTCATGGAACGGTGAACTATTATTATATGCCATTTGTTATCTTTATCAAACCGATAAAAGCTAAGAGTTGATGATCCATCGGCCGTGGGCATAATTCATGAGTAAACTCAATCTTGATAAACAGGAAAGCGAATTTTTAAACAATGCTATTAAGCACTGGGAAGATGCGCAACTTATTGATGCCGACCTTGCCCAAAACCTGCGCAACTCTTACGAAGTAAAAGGCTTTGACTGGATGCGGCTGGCAAAATATTCCTTTTGGATAGCCTTGTTTTGCGGCGCAGTAGCTATTGGATCACTTATCATTGACGATCGGATAATTAACTGGCTTAAAAACCTGTATTATACCCCTGATATTGTAATAAGCCTCGGGTCTGGTATTATGGCCGTGTTCGCATTCTATTTCGGCAGGAGATGGGAAAAAAAATATCCCGAAAAAGTCTTCAGCAACGAGGCCATAATTTTTACAGGCGTGCTGTTTACGGCCTGCAGCATAGCCTATCTTGGCAAAACGTTCGACAATGGTTCCGGTCATTTTTCCCTATTGTTTTTGTTATCTGTTTTTGTATATGGGTTTTTAGCCTACCGGATGGATTCAAGGCTGATATGGCTCTTTGCCCTGGTATCGCTTGGTAGTTGGTTTGGTACCGAAACAGGTTATCAAACCCGGTGGAGCGACTACTTTTTAGGGATGAATTACCCTTTAAGATTTGTTTTATTCGGACTAGTGCTGGTTGCAGCCTGTTACCTGCTAAAAAAACAAAAATGGTTTCTACGCTTTTGGGAGCTTACCTACGTAGTAGGTCTGTTATATCTTTTTATGTCCTTATGGTTGCTGAGCATATTTGGCAACTTTGGCAATATCGATATTTGGTGGCGTGTTAAACAGATCAGCTTTTTTTACTGGGGCATCATTTCTGGTACAGTCGCAGCGTGTTTTTTACTTATTGGTTTAAAAACAAAAGATGTGATAGCACGTGAATTCGGTATAACGTTCCTGCTTATATATATCTACACCAAATATTTCGAATATTTTTGGGACCATACCAATAAAACTCTGTTCTTTTCTATTTTGGGCTTATCTTTTTGGCTCATAGGCCGTAAGGCAGAACGAATATGGAATTTTAGCAGCAAGGCGGAGGCTAATCAGGCCGGTAATTAATCATTGGGCCAAACTATTTTCATATTCGCGCAACAGCAACGAAACTTTTTTCTCATATTTTGCCAGTAGCTTATTCTGGAAATTCACTGGGTCTGGCTTCGCGAAGTGTTTATCTGTTTGCATCCCTAACAGTATGCCATGGCTGTTTAATTTTTTATGTATTGTTTTTTTCCGCCACCGGCTCGCCGTGATTTTTAGCAAAATATTATCAATAAAGTTGCCAGACGAACGGTTTAACAGGTATTCAACAAATATTTTAAAAAAAGAAGACTTAACAGGTTTTGCAGTAGCTATGCGCATATTCTTATTAGGCGTAAATTCGCTGATCCAGCTATTTGCAGCATAAAACTTTTGGAACACAATGTCGCCCTGCAAGGGTATCAATGTGCCCACCTCAATGGCTGTATAAATGTTTTTTTCGATAATTTCCAGTTGCTCCAGATCGATAAAATAATTCATACAAAACAATTGCTCTTTTTTAACCAAAAAGGTTAGTTTTTTAAAGCAGTGCAAAATGGTACGGGCAATCCAGAGCCTGTTTTTTTCAGTGATAATAAACAGGTCGATATCTGAATATTCGTCTGCGAAATTTTTTGACAATGAGCCCGAAATAGCTATTCCGCGCACATAGGGGAATTTTATTAATAAGTCACCGACCACCCCGGCGATTTTAATTAGCTCTGCGGCTTTTTTGTTCCCTTCGTTTCTCCTGACTACCAGATAGTGGTCATTTTTTAAAGTGTAGAATTGAGCAAACTGGTAAATTATCCCGCTATTAAGCATGCATTTCAATGCATCGTCAAAGAAAGCATAATTGTATTTTTTTTTGAGAAATAAATATATTTCAGCCCTTGTTAACGGATAATTGAACATATCAAAATAAGCTAATGCCGCTAAAATATTTTCTTTGATCTCTGACAAGCTATTATTGATTAATGGATAAATTTTATGTTGCATTAGGGTTATAATATCATTTGTAAATGAATACTATAATTATGACGGAGCAATTAAACGTTTGGTTGCCAGTAACAT
>JAQNCM010000669.1 GCA_029237615.1 Mucilaginibacter sp. | reverse complement strand
AGGAAGTTTGGGCCGCAGACTTGCTGAAGAATCCACCCTCAACAATATCATCGGTATCCATATTCACCACATTCCAATTTTTTAGTTTCATGGTGCTTTCTCCAGTGCTTCAGTGTGAAGATAGTGTACACAATAATTATGAGACTGTCAACAAAAAGATAAACGGCCCCGGTAGCTTATCCCCGGAGCCGTGTTTTCCGCCTTAATCCAGCCAAAGGTGATCAGCCTTTCGGACGTGACTTGCATGACAACTCTGCCAATAGTTCCTGCCCTAACCAGTGCGTGTCACTACTGGTACTAGACTTTGTAGGAGCTACCCTACATTATCCTTGGGCTATTCTATTAGATCATCTAAATGGTCATTTCTGTTTCCATTTAGAGTAAGGTTACTTTGCTTCCTTACCGCTAATCTCCGACCTATGCCGCAGTTAGCAGGTTCACCGGTTCGTTACTTTTTGACCTTTACTTCACTACTTCTCTTTTTCGATCTAGTTAAATTATACCGTTTATTTACCCTGTGTCAATATATTTTTACGCGGCCACTGCCTCCGTTACCGTAGCAACGGCAGCCACATTGTTGAGAAGATTGCTCACCTCAAGCTCCCCCGGATGCTTGTCGAAGGACCGCACAGCCTTGGCTCCCCCGAGGGTACGGGAATGACGTTTCGCCGCGTTAATGTGCTTAAAATCCTTCTCACCGTCAAGGGTGATATGGCGCGAACCGACGCGGACAGAGACAATGTTTGACATATTCTATTTTCCTTCTCAGTGTGTTCCAAAAAAATGATGCAAGGGTCACAGTCTTTATTCCACTATGGAGACATAGTTTCAATACCCGTACACCTAACTCCTAGCAACTTGGTTGATCGGGGTTGCTATTCCCTAGCCTTTCGGCGCTAACTACTTACCTTTCGCTATTAATTATACACTACTTCTACAAACAATCAAGAGAGGTGCTCACGGTTAACTCCATCTATCCCGCCTTGCGAGCGGTCCACCTTGTGGGTGCCTGTTACTTCAGGTATCGGCACATCCTTTAAGGGATGAGCGAGCACTTCTCTTTACTGTGGCTATAATTATACAGAATATTTACCGTGTGTCAACTCCTAATCAAGGCTTTGAAGCTTATGTACGCTCAACGAGACAAAATCAGGATCATTCATGATATCGTCAATGCGGTTGAGCACATCCATAGTATCAGTGGCAAGATACGTATCAGACACATTAACCGCACCGTGGAGATTACCCTTTCTCTTCACCCACCATTCTAGGATTAGATTTTTCATGTTAGTGATACCTTCTGCAACCATGTTGGACCAAAATTGTTCCGCAATTGCTGCAACTCTGGCGTATATCCTGTTACACCTTGACCAGACTTCTCCCATGCTTGCAGGAGCTTGGATTTCCACGTGCGACCGTTAGCGGCTTTCCACGCTTTAAGGGCCGCAATCTGCTCGACTGTAGGACGGGTGTAGGTCATGTTAGTCCCCTTGGCAACGTTGGGTTGCAATCTCTTAAATTAATCCAGAAATTGGCAGGTTTTGAGAGCCTCAGGGGGTAAACTGACAACATTCCCCAACATTTCGTATCGCAGGAGTCCATGATGCGCCAAGAATTCGACAGCATGCTTTGCGGCCAGAAGGCGTACCAATGGTGTCCGAGTCTGGCGAAGCCATTTGATCGCGTAAATCTTATTCGTATGCGACTCCAAAGTTTCGAGGAATTCAGGAGTCAGAGAGAAATCATACTGTTCACCATCATTCTGATATCGAAGAGTGTGAATATTGTTCACGGCATTGTTGAAATCGGTTGCAGCCTTGTTGAAGACTTCAGGATCAGAAGTCGCAAGGATCAGAGCCACATTGCGCAACTCACTATCCGTGAAGGCATTAATGGTATTGATTGCGGCAAGATAGGCTTTGATTGTCATGGTGGCTGCTCCGTTATTCCAGTGTGACCAAATTATACAGACTAAATTATAGTCTGTCAACTATTGTGTTACGGGAGCGTAGCAGCCTCGGAGAAACTCTTGACGGTCAAACCCACCCTCAATCGTTTCACCTGCCAACATAACAGCCATGTTGCTAATGGCGTTGTCAACTCCCGCCGCCATGGTCACTCTTAGAGTTTCCGATCCAATTGCACGAATGGTGACCATGGTTTCGCCGAATGCTTTTTGAATGCCCATCAGTTCAAGTTTTGTCATGTTGGCTTTACTCTGTACCCTTACCGTCCACGGACTGGAGAAGCTTGACAGTCTCATACCACTGTGCATTGTCAGCAAGGGCTACCATAGTCTCATCCGGTATCCAATACCTAACAGCGGCGGCAAGCTTCTCGACAGTATCCTTAATTTCTTCAAGGTCCGTGTCGCTGATTGTGGTAAATCCATCAACCGGATCAGACGAATCTATCGTATTCTCTAGATGCTGCTGCAGTTTGTCGATTAACATATTGTTATACCTTGTTCCCAGTGTGTGAGAATTATACCGTATAATTATTCGCTTGTCAAAGTTTATGACGGTATATTAGTCTTGATCCATTGGACAATCGCAGGATAATTGCGGAGCTTGTCAAATTCATTATCAATCACAGTGAGCGCATCAAAGTAACTCTGGCGTTCCAGATAGTAGATGATACTATTGACGCAAGATACGCCGCGCCCATCATTCTGCAGTTTGTTTAGTTCCTTCAATTCATCAATGTGAAGAGGATTAACCATGGTCGAGACCAGTGCCGTTGCAATGCTTGCAGACTTTAGCCTTGCGCAATACTGCAAGCCTGTCAAGGGCCGCATCACGCTCCGCAAGCAACTTGTTCATGTACTCGCCGGGGCCATGGTATTGTGCAGTCGCGCGAATATCCTGCAAGGCATACTCACACTCGGCCACACTGTAGCGAGAAAACTTGTTACGAATGCTGGCGAGCAGATTGGCATCAGGATAGTTCGACATGGTTGCTTACTCGCGTTGTTACAGTGTGGGTAATACTATACCTTATAATTTACACACTGTCAACCATACTTGTCAGCAACCTCGACCGCAAGGTCAAACACTTCCTCGGGAATGGTCCAGCTTACATGATCAACATAAAGATCAAGCTCGCTTGCTACATTCTCGGCCAGCAGTGTGCAATTTACTTCATTGGTTTTCGGGTCCACGCAATTGTCAAGCTCCTGCCGCATTGCATTGCGAACTTTTTTGATATCCATTATTTTGAATGCTCCGCGAACTTTACGACTTGACTTCGAAAGGCTTATCCCACGCGCCAATATTGAGTGAGACATAATGCC
>JAQNCM010000151.1 GCA_029237615.1 Mucilaginibacter sp. | reverse complement strand
ACCCATGCAATTTATTTTTTCGACACATAAGCTCCGGGCTCATGCCTTAATTATTAATTACTTCAATTATATTTAATAATATATTACCGTGAAAATATTTAAAGAATATTTACCGTTTATTATTCACATTGTTCCTATGCTGGTTTTGTCATTACCTGCAATTGGTTTGATTCCGACTTTTTGACCAATATCTCCGCTTTTCAGCCCTTTTTTCTAAAGTTAAGCAAACTAAATTTATTCCTTTAAGGTGTGTGCCAAAAAATCCATTTATAAACAACCTTACACACTAAATTTTATTTATTTTTTTATGAGAAAACTTTTACTTGTGGTGCTTGCACTTACACCTGTATTGGCATTTGCACAAGGTTTCCAGGTGAACCTGGAAGGTGAGAAGCAAATAGGCATGGGCCATACCGGAACCGGGGTTTTGCAGGACGGCGCCTCTGTATTTTTCAATCCGGGAGCTGTGGCAATGTTGTCGCAAAATTATGTACAGGGCGGTATTAGCCCTTTACTTTTTAAATCAAATTTCAACCCTTCAGGAACATCCATCCAGGATCAGGTTGTCAACAAAGTAGCTACTCCATTCACGTTTTATGCCGTGTGGGGACCTAAATCTTCCTGGTGGAAATTGGGATTAGGGGTTTATACTCCTTTTGGCGGTTTAACTGACTGGGGTAATAGCTGGACAGGAAAATACACACTGGAAAGTCTTGATCTGAAAGCCATTTATATCCAGCCGACGATAAGCATTAAGCTGGCCGATTTTATCAGCATTGGCGGTGGGTTTGTTTACAACCATGGTAGTGTTGATCTTAAAAAGGCCATCCCTCTTTCAAATCAAAGCGGGCAAGACGGGCAGGCCGAATTAAAGGGAACCGGCAAGGGTTATGGCTGGAACGCCGGTATTTATATAAAAACAGAATCAGGTTTAACATTTGGTATTTCGCACCGCTCGCAGGTTAACACTAATATCAATAATGGTAATGCCATTTTTACTGTTCCGGCTTCATTACAAAGCAGTTTCCCGCAGCCCAATCAGTTTAGCTCAAGCATACCGTTACCTGCAACCAATACTTTGGGTATTGGAATTTATCCAAACAAAAACTGGATAGTTGCTTTTGATTTTAACCTGGTTAGCTGGAGCGCTTATAAAGTGCTGGCATTTAATTATGCGCAGACTACCCCAACATTGCAAAATACCTATTCGCCCAGGAATTACCAGGATGCCGTTAGTTTAAGAGGAGGTGCACAGTACCTTGCCACCAATAAATTAGCTCTGCGGTTTGGGGGCGGCTATGCCAGTTCAGCTGTTCAGGACGGCTATGTAACACCCGAGGCTCCGGATGCTAACAGGGTATATGTTACCGGTGGTTTAGGTTACAAAATAGCTAACAGACTGGACCTCGACCTATCGTTTGAATTCGAACACCTGATGTCCCGCACACAAACAACTATAGAAACTCAATTGTCGGGCACGTATGAAACGAATGTTTATATACCCGGTATCTCATTGGCTTATCATTGGTAATCCTAAAACTTAAGGAAATGAAAAATTTGAAACATTATATATATATCGTTGCAGGATTGGTTTGGTTCACTGCCTGCAAGCCCGAAATTAAGACGTTTAAAGCATCGCACGGCAATGTAGACTTTACCCGGTACATTGCAGTAGGGAATTCGTTAACAGCAGGTTTTGCCGATGGTGGCTTATATCTTTCCGGACAACAAAATTCCTATCCAAGTATCATGGCCAAACAAATGCAAGCGGTTGGCGGTGGTACATTTACGCAGCCTTTATTCAGTGCAGACCAGGCTAATGGAAGCGGCTACCTAACATTAACGGCAATTACCAATGGAGTCCCTGTAACTACTCCGGTAACTTCAAACCTTGCGGTGAGAGGGGTTCTGCCGGTACCCGGCTTTGGTAATGTAGTTTTATATACCAAGTATACCGGCGACCTTAACAATTACGGTGTACCCGGAATAAAACTATTTCATATCACCTATGCGCCCTATGGTAATTTAAACGGATATTTTGAACGGTTGCTACCCGGCAGTGCACCTACAAATACTACTACTTACCTGGATTTTGTTACTGCCAAACCATTTACTTTTTTCTCCGATTGGTTAGGTAATAATGACGCTTTGTTATATGCAACATCAGGAGGTGCGGGCGACGTGTTAACAGATAAAAATACATTTGCTTATTTATATAACCTGTCGATAGGCAAATTGACAGCCAACGGACAAAAGGGAGTTGTAGCAACCATACCTGACGTAACTTCGATACCTTACTTTAATACCGTGACAGTTAGCGCTATTTTAGCCGGCGTGCAAAAAGCAAATCCTTCTGTGCAGGCGCTTTATATAAATGCGCTTGTAAGCGGCTCTGGTACGGCTTATGCGCCAAGGGCAGCTACGCCCAGTGATCTTATTGTGCTTACTTTTCCGACCAGCAAGATCGGGCAGCCCGTTTCTACTCCTTATGGCATGTTGCCTTATGGATTAACACCTTATTCGCCGATTGAAAACCAATACGTACTTGATAAAAACGAAGCGGCCTTAACCCAGGATTATGTAAGTTCTTACAACAGTACCATTAAATCAATAGCTGCTTCAAAAGGGCTTGCCGTATTTGATGCTTATACTTTTCTTAACAATGTTAAAAAGAACGGCTTAGTGATTAATGGAATAAATTTAAATTCCAATTATATAAGCGGAGGCATATTTTCATTGGATGGTGTGCACTTAACGCCCAGGGGATATGCAATTGTAGCTAATGAATTTATTAAAGCGATCAATGCTCAATATGGTTGTTCAGTTCCATTAGCGGATGTATCAGCGTACAACGGTATTAAATTTCCGTAATAAAACAGCAAAAGATAAAGCCCGAAATTCAAATTGAATTTCGGGCTTTATCTTTTGCTGTTTTTAAGTACTTACTTTTATTCTAAAACCTCATAAGTGCTTACAGGTTTTGCCTTATTTTTTAGCACAAATTCGCCATTGCTTTGGCATTTAAATGATTCTTTAGCTTTGTGATATACCTGTTCGGAAATAATTATCTGGCCTGCTTTGGCCACTGTTTGCAATCTTTGCGCTACGTTAACGGCATCGCCAATTACTGTATAATCCAAACGCTTCAGGGAAGCAGAACCAATATTACCTGACACCATTTCGCCTGAATTGATCCCTACGGCAATATCGGGTCTAAATACTTTTTCGCCTGCATTTATTTCCTGCATTTTACTCAACTCGGCTTTAACAGCCAATGCTGTATCAATGGCGCGGTCCAAATGATAATTCCCGCGATACACAGCCATCACTGCATCCCCCATAAATTTATCCACATGGCCACCTTGTGCAATTATCTCTTTCACTATTTTATCAAATAACCCGTTAAGTAAATTAACTACTGTATTTGCCGGTACCTGCTCGGTAATGGCCGTAAAACCGCAAACATCAATAAACATTACGGTTGCATCCACCAGCTCATTTTTCATCAAACTGCCTTCAAACTCTTTATGGGTCATAAAGTTCAGCACATTTTCATCCACATACATTTTTAGTATGTTGTTTTCTTTAATGGCTTTTATGGTTTCCTGCAATTGCTTAACATGCAGAATGGTTTTTTCCATCGTAAGGTCAAGGTCTTCAAAATCTACAGGTTTGCAAACAAAGTCGAATGCTCCCCTATTCATGGCTGTGCGTATATTTTGCATATCGCCGTATGCCGAAACTACCACTGCTTTAATCATTGGGTTGGCTTCGGGCAGGCGACTCAACAAGGTAAGCCCGTCCATTACCGGCATATTAATGTCGCTTAAAATAATATCCAGATCAGGATGATCTTTTACTTTTTCAAGTGCTTCCTCACCGTTTTGGGCAAAAATAAATTCATATATATTTTCCCTGATCTTCCGGCGAAATTTTTGCTTCACCAAAAGCTCCAGATCTGCCTCATCATCTACAACCAGTATTTTCGCCATTATTCATTAAATGTTTTAAGTTTTTCTTTTAACAGATTAAAGTCGAGGGGTTTGGTTAAAAAGTCATTGGCGCCGTTTTCCATTGCCTGGCGGTGATTTTCTTCGTCGCCGTAGGCGGTAATCATCATCACAACAGGCGGTGGTTCTTCGTGCTCGTGCCTGATACGTGTAAGCAATTCAATGCCACTCATTCCGGGCATATTGATATCTGATAAGATCAACACAATTTCTGAATGCCCGTTATGCAAATAATAAAGCGCTTCTTCGCCCGATAGGGCGAAGCTAAAATCGAACTCTCCATTTTTTATCTCTTTGCGAAAGCGCTGTAAAAAAAGCGGCTGCACATCGGCTTCGTCGTCTACTACTAATATTTTCATAATACTTTCTAAAAATAACTATAAGTTTAAACTATAATGGAATTGAAATACTAAATTCGGTGTATTCTCCATCTTTCGACAATACATTTAAATTTCCGCCATGCCCTTTAACAACGATATCATAACTTAAGGACAAGCCCAGGCCGGTGCCCTCTCCGGTTGGTTTGGTGGTAAAAAACGGTTGCATTATTTTGTCTTTAATATTATCAGCTATACCGTTACCGTTATCCCCAACTTTAATATTTATCATTCCCTTATCAACTGATGTGCTAACTGTAATAATTGGCTTATACTGGTCTCCGGCCGTTTTCTGCTTTTGCTGTACTGCATAAAATGCATTAGTAAACAAGTTCAACAGCACCCTGCCAATATCCTGGGGAACTACGTTTACAACCGGCAACTTTTTATCAAAAAGCGTCACTATTTCCGCATTGAACGATTTATCTTTCGCTCTTAAACCATGGTAAGCTAAACGAAGGTATTCATCTGCCAGTGTATTTATATCTGTTCGCTCTTTCGTGTTACTGCTTGCCCGGCTATGCTGCAGCATACCTTTAACAATACCATCAGCCCGCTTGCCATGATAATTTATTTTTTCAAGATTTTGTTCAATGTCATCCACGATGTCAATCGCCTCTTTGATGTTATTGCTTTTTAATTCAATTTTCATTTCCTCTAACATCTCTATGCTTACCTCTGCAAAGTTGTTTACAAAGTTTAAAGGATTTTGTATTTCGTGAGCAATGCCAGCGGTAAGCTCGCCCAGCGATGCCATTTTTTCCGACTGGATGAGTTGGGTTTGGGTGGAATTAAGGTGACTAAGGGTGCTTTCCAATTTCTTATTGGCTTTATGTTTTTGCCGGTTGTTACGGTAAAGTATTAAAGCCACCACCAGGAAAACACCCAAGCCGGCAAGCAGGGCGTAGGTCCTGACCTTACTTTGATAGAGCACCTTCTCTTTTTCGAGGCGCTGCAAGCGAAGCTGCTCACGAAAAGAAATATTTTGAAACTGTGCTAAATTTGTGATCCGTTCATGGTATAAACTGTCTTTAGCAACCAAGGCAAGGCCTGCGTATTTGAAAGCGCTATCTAATTGTGTTTTTAACTTATAGCTATTGTAAAGATTTTGATAAGCAATCCCCAAATTCATTACCAGGCTTGTCGTCTGGCCCAGGGTTTTAAAAGTTTCCAGCGTTTTTATGGCATAATAAACGCAGGAGTCTTTTTCCTTTTGGGCAAGATAATAGTCGGTTAGTTTCAGATAATTCCTTGTTAAACCAGCCCTGTTATTTTGTTCTATGGCTACGCGTACGCCTTCATTATAAAACTGCTTTCCTTTTTCTTTATCTCCCTTTTTTATTGCTATATCTCCCAAATTACACAAAATGATGCCAAGGTATTTTTTTTGCCGGGTGTTAATAGCAAGCGCCTCAGCCTCATTTTCAAACATCGAAGCGGAATCAATCTTGTTGATGTCCAAATAAGCACGCCCCAGGTTCATATCTGCAAGCATGATACGCGTTTTAAAATCAATTTGCTGTGCGATTCTTTTGGCCTCTTTGAAATGATATATCTGCTGTTCCACGTTTTGAGTGTTGGACATGAGGACTGCAAACATGTGATGGATATTTGATAAAATTAAAAGTCTGCTTCTTTCGGGGGTAGATTGCGGATGTAAAAGCCAGCTGCTACTTGCGTTTTTTCCGTTTTCAGCAATTTCAAAGGCTCTAAGTAACCTTTCCAGGGCCTCAGCATAACGGCCCTTGCCTGTTAATTGATAGCCATCGATGCTTAGTGTTTGAGCTATCGCGAGCTTCTTATTGTTTTTCTGCGCCAGCAATAAGGAGCGGCCAGCGTAATATAGAGCGCTATCCCTATTTATCTCCTCAAAATAATAAGAAGCCTCCGTATTTGCTTTGTAACGCATCGAGTCGTTGGTCGCATTTTTTAACGCCTTAATAGTACTGTCTGGTAAATGTTGCTGAGCGTTAGCTAATGCAGGTAATAATAGCAATAATACTTTTGTAAGGGTTCTCATTTTAAATCGATGAATTGATTGGCAATTTAACGCTAAATTCTGATCCTTCCCCTTCTGTCGAGTTTACATTTATACTTCCGTTATGTCCTTTCACTATAATATCATAACTCATTGACAATCCCAGGCCCGTTCCCTCGCCTGTCGGCTTTGTGGTAAAAAATGGCTGCATTATCTTGTCCTTAATATTTTGAGGTATACCCAATCCATTATCCCTTACCTTAATTTCTACCTCCCTGCCTCCGGAAGCGGCGGTAATTAGCCTTGTATTCACTTCAACCGTTGGCTTATATTCCGGTCCGGCTGTTTTTTGCTTTTGTTGTATGGCATAAAATGCGTTTGTAAAAAGATTAAGCAGTACCCGGCCGATATCCTGCGGAACTATGTTTATAGAAGGGGCCTTTTCATCTAAATGGGTTAAAAGCTCAGCGTTAAAAGATTTATCTTTTGCTCTTAAACCGTGGTAAGCCAGGCGCAGATATTCATCTGCCAGTTTGTTTATATCTGTGGGTTCTTTTGTATTATTGCTTGCACGGCTGTGCTGCAGCATGCCTTTTACTATACCGTCTGCCCGCTGTCCGTGATGGCGGATCTTTTCCAGGTTCTGTTTCACATCGGCCGCTATGGCTTTTGCTTCATTGGTATCACCCTTGTTCAATTCTTCTTCCATTTCATCAAGCAACTCCATACTCACTTCCGAAAAATTATTCACAAAGTTCAGCGGATTCTGTATCTCGTGTGCGATGCCGGCAGTCAGCTCACCTAATGATGCCATTTTCTCTGACTGGATCAGCTGATTTTGGGTGATTTTTAATTCTTTGACGGTTTCCTGTAGTTCTTCTTTTTGTTTAATTAACTCAGATGTACGTTCCTGTACTAATGCTTCAAGCTCTGATCTTCGTTCGGCGCTGATACGTAATTCTTCCTCCTGCTTTTTCGATGTGGCCCATCTGCCAAATATCCATACGAAAGCAGCGATAGTTGCCCATTCAAAATAATTATCGTGTTTATCATAAAATGCGGGTGCAATAATGATTGTTAAGCCATTTATAAACCCCATTGCAACCAGCGGAAGATTCGCCTGCAAGTAAGACCGTTGTGATTTAAAATCAGGCTCCTTATTTAAATAGGCAAGCACACCTAACAATAACAGCGATCCCAATAAATGCTGAAGTGCATCCTCCAGACTCAAAGTGGCAATATAAAGACCCATCACAGCCCATGTTGCTGTGGTTAATAAAGTACGCCACTTAGGATAGATAATTGAAAATTTAATAGCCTTAACTAAGCGCCTTACCAGTAAAAAAGTTGCCAGGAAATAAAAAAAGTTCATGTTATTATGCTATAATAAATTCTGAAGCAGAATTAAAACAATTGTGCCTGTAAGATAATAATAATCAGCCATGTTTTGAATATGACTTTGCAGCGAATATTTTTGAAGACGGTTATGATTACAAAACATTTAAATATATTAGCCGCTCAATTTTAGAATATTAAATGCAATTTGAGGAGGCGAATAATTACATATTAACGCGGCTAAAGAAAGATTTACCTGCAAACCTGTATTATCATAATGTTGCACATACCACTGATGTATATGATGCCTGCAAACGGCTGATAATATTCGAAAACATCGATATTGCAGATATAAATTTGCTGCTTACAGCAGCGTGCTTTCACGATGCCGGCTTTTTGACGCAATATAATGAGCATGAACTTATTTCATGTGAAATTGCCAGGCACGTCCTTCCAGGTTACGGATATGGTACGCATGAAATTGACCAGATATGCAGCATGATAATGGCCACGCAGTTACCGCAATCGCCCGGTGATCACCTCGGACAAATTTTAGCAGATGCTGATCTTGATTATCTTGGCCGCGATGATTTCTTTTTAGTTAGCAATAGACTATATTTAGAGCTGTTTGCATTAGGCGCCATTAAATCACTCGAACATTGGAATCAAGTGCAAATAGACTTTTTTGAAAGTCATAGTTACTTTACAAAAACTGCACGGGAGCTTCGCCAGTTAAAAAAAGAAGAGCATTTAAAACTGTTAAAAGCTAAAATAAAGAAGTAAAAACAATGAAAAATATAAACCTGCCCCATTGGTTACATGATATAATCTATATTGTTGTTGGGATATTGTTCAGCGCGTTTGCCCTTAAAAGCTTTCTCATCCCCAATAAATTTTTTGATGGCGGAGTAACCGGAATTTCTTTGCTGGTAAGCGAATTATACGATCTTAAAATAGCTTATGTAATTGTTATTGCCAATATACCCTTTATTATCATGGGCGCATTCCAGGTAAACCGGGCATTTGCTTTTAAAACAATAGCGGCCGTTATAGTATTGGGACTTTGCCTGCTTTTTTTACCTTATCCACAAATAACGTCCGATAAGTTATTGGTTTCTATTTTCGGCGGTGTATTTATGGGTATTGGCGTCGGCCTCGCAATCCGCGGAGGCTGCGCACTGGACGGTATTGAAGTGCTTGCCTTATATACCGGTAAACGGATCAGTTTTACCATCAGTGAGATCATACTCGGAATAAATATTGTCATCTTTTTAGTGGCTGCCGTAAAGCTGGGCCTGCCAACGGCGCTGTATTCTATCCTTACCTACTATACGGCTTCACGAACCATTAATTTTGTAATTGAGGGACTAGAGGAGTATACCGGGGTGACAATTATTTCGGGAGAAAGCGAGTTGATAAAGCAGCAATTGGTGATGACCCTTGGAAGAGGTATCACCGTATATAAAGGGGAACGCGGTTTTTTAAAAGACAGCTTTGATATTAGTCAACCGGTTGACATCATTTTTACTGTGGTAACAAGACTTGAAGTTAGGCGGTTGCGTAATTTGATACATGAAATAGATCCAAAAGCCTTTGTATTTACCAGCATTATTAAAGAAGCTGCCGGCGGTGTGCTTAAACGCAGGGTAAGACATAGTTAACATCAGGGCAGACGCATTAAAATTCTGTCTATTGTCGCTTCAAACCAGTCTACATAGAGGAGGTACCTATTGGAGCCTTAAACTTTTTCGTTTTCTTTTCTATAAACAGGAGGCTCCCGCCGGAGCCAATAAGTTGTTGGGTAACATCCATTTGACTCCGTTAGGAGTCGCCTGTTTATAGAACGAAATAATCCGACATTATGGCTCCATCCTTAAACAACTATTTAATCCAGACATTCCTTAATTTATTTAATACGTTCGCCCAGGGCAGACGGTAGTTGCTCCATTAAATTAACCCAAAAAGCTATTTGCTGATTGGTCTCTAATTAAAATCAACAACTTGCCAATAAGCTTTCTTAGGTTGCAAATTTTGATCGAACAATAACGGATAGTTTTTACGGTCGGCAACAGGATATTCATTAAGCCAGGTGTGCTTATCTGATATATTCCAGAAAGTGACACCTGTAATCACGCTCTTATATTGGCGGAAAATTTTGAAAACTTCCGCATATTTAGCGGCTTGCTTTTTTTCCAACTCAGGTGTGTAAGCATCTGATTCGCCAGAATGCTTGCTCCGGCGATTTTTTTCCCAGGGATAAACAGAGATATCCAATTCGGTTACTTGTACCTTTAAGCCAAGGGAAGAAAACTTAGTGAGCGTTTCTTCCAAATCTTTTTGCGCGGGTTCATAGATTGACCAGTGTGCCTGGATACCTACTGCGTTAACGGGGACTCCTGCATCAACCAATTGTTTTAATAAACGATAAACACGTTCGCGCTTTTGAGGGCGTTCTGTATTATAATCATTGTAGAATAACACAGCGTTGGGATCAGCCTCATGGGCATACTCGAAAGCTTTTATAATGAAATCTTCCCCGCATATGCGGTACCATAATGAATTACGTAAAAATTTGGTACTGTCATCATCAACAGCTTCATTAACTACATCCCAGGCGTATATTTTACCTTTGTAGCGGCTTACAACAGCAGCAATATGATCTTTTAAGCGTTTCAACAATACTTCCTTGCTTACCTGCTTGCCATTACCGTCTATAAACATCCATTTTGGCGTTTGCTCATGCCAGCATAAATTATGCCCCCTCACGCGCAGTCCATGTGCTTGAGCAAAGGCTACAATTGAATCGGCATCTTTCCAGTTGTAACGATTTTCTTCGGGATGGATTGGCCCCATTTTCATAGCGTTCTCTGGGGTGAGGCTGTTAAACTGGCTCAGTATCAGTGCGGATTCCCTGGGATCCTTCAGGTCCTGTGCCGATACCGCTACACCGATGGGAAAATAATTTTTATAATAATCCTTTAAACCTTTAGTCGGTAAAGGCTGGGCAGTTAAGCTATAAGGCAACATTAAACAAATTTGCAGCAATACATATATACCCGCCTGTATGATCTTTTTGATTTTGAAACCTGCTTTCATTATTTAGAATTCTATCGGTTTAAATTTAGGGACTATGAAATGCATCAGGAGCCATGCTAAAATATAAGCGCCGCCACATATAAAAAACATGATATAATAGGCGGTTTCTATTTGATGAATTGCACGATAATGGACAAAAAGGCTCTTTTGAACCATTAACGACAACAAAACGCTACCTATTGAACCAAACATACCTCCTATACCTGTAACAGAACCCACGGCTTTTTTGGGAAACATATCAGAAACGGTGGTAAATATATTAGCGCTCCATGCCTGGTGTGCCGAAGCTGCGAGACCAATAATTATTACTGCATACCACATATTTATGCTACCCAATACCTGTGCAAATACTATCGGCATTACAGCTATCGCATAAATCAGCATTGATGTTTTACGTGCTTTAAATACGGGCCAGTGCTTTTCAATTAATACCTTTGGCAGGTAGCCGCCTAAAACACTTCCAAAGGTTGACAGCGTATACACCAATGCGACCGGCAAGGCAATGGCGGTACCTTTAATACTGTATTCACTCTCCAGGAAATCGGGCAACCAGAACAAATAAAACCACCAGATAGGGTCGGTTAAAAATTTGCCTATCGAAAATGCCCAGGTTTGCCTGAATCCCAGCAATCCCCACCATGAAATTTTATCGTGCGCAGAAAGTTTGTCTGATCTGTCTTTTTCATCCGGGTCACTATGTATAAATTCGAATTCAACTTTCGATAAGCGCTTTTGCCTGGATGGCGTATCATAATAAATCATCCATAATATCAGCCACAAAAAACCGATGGATCCCGTTATGATGAAGGCCCAGCGCCAGCCCCATTCAACAGCGATGAAAGGGACTGTTAAGGGCGCGATAATTGCTCCTATATTTGCTCCGGAATTAAATATACCCGTAGCAACTGCCCGTTCTTTTTTTGGAAACCATTCTGCAACGGTTTTTATTGCAGCCGGGAAGTTCCCTGCTTCGCTTAAACCCAAACCAGCACGTACCACTCCAAAACCAAGTGTACTTTTAACAAAAGCATGGCAAACTGCTGCTATACTCCATAAAAAGGTTGACAGAAAATAACCCGACTTTGTACCTAATTTGTCTATTATCCTACCGGCACCAAGCAAGCCCACTGAATAAGCTATTTTGAAAGCAATTTCAATATTGGCATAATCACCATCGTCCCATTTAAAAGTTGTTGTCAGATTTGATTTTAAAAGGCTGATTACTGCCCTGTCGAGGTAGTTAATAGTAGTTGCAAAAAAAATCAATGCACATATAATCCACCTGTAACTGCCTGTTTTATTTTCTTTCAATTTATTTAGGTATTAAAGACTGTTTAACAAGAACTGCGGCTTAAAATTACTCATTAATCTGTTTAGCGTGGTCGGATACTGCAAATTTGCAACAGGATTTTGTCTTTCTGTTGACGGGGCTATTCAATTGATCTTTAAAAAACAAGGCTTAAAAAAGCGACGGCTAAGACCATCGCTTTTTTTGTGAGGATAAATATCTTACCAAAAAACAGTGTATAATGCTGCCAGTATGCCGCAAATTAGTAAAGCTCCAACAGCAAAACCATTTGTAGTACGAAACATTTTCGCATCAACTTCTAAACCATGCGTTGTTTTACCTCTTGCATGATCCATCAAACTGATAATGATCATGCCAACTACACAAATTACAAAAACAAAGCCCATACGGTCAATAAAAGGAATTTCATATAACCCGCTGTCGGCATTCTTATAAGAAAAACCTGAATGGGCTAAATAGGAAAGATCGGTCATTTTTGGTAAAAATTTAAAGAAAACCGAGAAAACAAACCCTCCTATCGTAGCAAACATAGCTGCGTTGGAAGATGCCTTTTTCCAGAAAAAACCTAAAATGAACATGGCAAAAATACCGGGAGATACAAAACCTGTATATTCCTGTATAAACTGGAAACCTCCCTTTTTATCAATTCCAAGGAAAGGTGAAATAGCTACCCCAAGTATCATCGCCACCACAACGGTGATCTTACCCACAACCACTAATTTATTTTCCGATGCCTCAGGATTAATTTTCTTTTTGTAGATATCCAGCGTAAATATCGTTGCTATACTATTTGCTTTTCCGGCTAAGGATGCTACAACCGCAGCCGTTAAAGCAGCAAATGCCAATCCTTTTATACCATTTGGCAACAGGTTTAGCAAAACGGGATATGCGTTATCGTGATTGCTTGAAATACTGCTGGTCATATCGGGGTTAAACACATTTTGTTTAAATAAAACATAAGCGGCAATTCCCGGCAATACCACAATAAGTGGCATTAAAAGCTTCAAAAAGGCTGCAAATAAAATACCGCCCCGTGCAGTTGGAAGGTCGGCGCCCAATGCGCGTTGCGTAATGTATTGATTACATCCCCAGTAATTTAAATTAACGATCCACATACCCCCGATTAATACCGATAAGCCCGGCAGATCGCCATAGCTGGGGTTATCCTTTTTCAGGATCATATGAAAATGATCATGAAATTTATTGTACATAATGGATAAGCCGCTGCCTATTCCGCTTTGTCCATAATGCGTTGCTACCAGGTTAACAGCAATATAGGTAGTTACAAGGCCGCCTAATATAAGGAAGAACACTTGTATAACATCTGTATAGCCAATTACCTTCATGCCGCCAAGGGTAATAATAATAGCAAACACCGCCAGTAAAACGATACATACATTAAAATCAACGCCGGATATTCCATGTATTGCAATAGCCCCGAGATAAAGTATGGAGGTAAGATTTACAATCACGTAAAGCAATAACCAAAACACCGCCATAATCATTGCAACTGTGCTATTATACCGTTGATGTAAAAACTGCGGCATAGTGAATATCTTATTTTTAAGATAAACCGGAATAAAAAAAACAGCTACAATTATCAGGGAAAGAGCGGCCATCCATTCGTAAGTTGAGATTGCCAGACCCATAGTAAAACCATTACTGCTCATGGCCACCATTTGCTCTGCTGATATGTTAGATGCGATGAGTGATGCACCAATGGCCCACCAGGTAAGCGACCCTTCTGCCAGAAAGTAATCTTTTGATTTGGAAACGCTTGCAATTTTTTTACGGCGATATACTATTAAGCCATAAGTAGTGACAATAACAAAGTATATGAAAAATACAATGTAATCACCGTAAGATAACTGTCTCATAATTAGTATTAGGATTTAATCGTTGGTTTGACAATTATACTTATATAAATCTGTTTATCAAATTTTCCATATATTCTTGTTTACCGCTAATGGTTTTGGGTTCTCCGTTCCCGATGGCGTAGGCTCGCAAGTCTTCAAGAGACAGTTTTCCTTCTTCAAACTCCTTACCTTTCCCGGTATCAAACGAGGCATACCGTTCTTTGCGAAGTTTCTTGTACTCAGAATTTTGGAGAATGTTATCTGCTGTTATGAGCCCGCGTGCAAACACATCCATGCCCCCAATGTGCGCGTAAAACAGGTCAGCGGGATCGGTAGAGTTACGACGGATCTTAGCATCAAAGTTTATACCGCCTCCCTTAAAACCACCGGCTTCCAGTATGATCAGCATAGATTCGGTGACCTCGTTAATATCATTCGGAAACTGGTCGGTATCCCAGCCATTCTGGTTATCGCCGCGGTTGGCATCTATTGACCCCAATAAACCGGCATCAACAGCTATCTGCAACTCATGTTGAAAAGTATGACCGGCAAGCGTGGCATGGTTAACTTCAAGGTTTAGTTTAAAATCATTGATCAGGTCGTATCTCTGCAAAAAGCCCAGCACAGTAGCTGCATCATAATCATACTGATGCTTGGTTGGCTCACATGGTTTTGGTTCGATAAAGAACGTGCCTTTAAATCCTTGTTTGCGTGCATAATCTTTGGCTGCATGCAGGAACTTTGCAAAATGCTCCTGTTCGCGTTTCATATCAGTGTTCAGCAAGGTCATATATCCTTCTCTCCCACCCCAAAATACATAGTTTTCGCCGCCGAGGGCAATTGTTGCGTCCATCGCGGCTTTTACCTGTGCGGCGGCATGTGTAAGCACATGAAAATCGGGATTTGTGGATGCTCCGTTCATATAACGGCGGTTAGAGAAAAGATTGGAGGTTCCCCAAAGCAGCTTCACCCCGCTTGCGGCTTGTTTTTGTTTCGCGTATTCAACCAAAGCCTGCAGGCGCCTGTCGTTTTCTTTTATATCGTTGGTATAATCAACCACATCAACATCATGAAAACAATAGTAAGTGAGGCCCATTTTTGTTATAAACTCAAATGCCGCATCCATCTTATCCTTTGCACGTTCAACCGCATCTGTTTTTTCGCTCCATGGAAAGATGTGGGTAGGCTCGCCAAAAGGGTCTGAACCATTATTACAGAATGAATGCCAATAAGCGCATGCAAAGCGCAAATGGTCTTTCATGGTTTTACCGCCAACCATTTTGTTCTCATCGTACCAGCGGAATGCCAGCGGATTATCGGATTGAGACCCTTCATACTTAATCTGCCCAATTCCTTTAAAAAATTCCTTTTCGCCTGTTGTAATGTTCATGATTTAATTTTTTGAGTTGGTTATTCAGACATACGAAGTTTCAAAACTTCGTATGTCTTTTTAATTTAGTTGTTTTTCCAATAGATCCTTCCATTCCAGGTAGGCTGATTCCAATTGTTGTGATTGAGGTTCAACCAGCTGTACCGGGTGCATATGGCGAAAGGCTTCTCCCGGTGATGAAAATATCCCGGCACCAATACCCGCACCCAGTGCCGCGCCTACACTACCATCATTTTTATAAAGCTCAACCGGTACCCCGGTAATATTTACAAAGGTTTCCGCAAAAAGATCACTCAGGAACAGGTTCGTCTTGCCTGCCCTTATGATTGACGGATTCATCCCATTACTGCGCATGATATCCAGTCCATAGCGAAAAGAGAATGCAATACCTTCCTGTACCGCCCTGAACAAGTGCGACCTGGTATGTAAATTAAGATCGATGTTATGCATGTGCACCCCAACCAGTTTATTATTAAGCATACGCTCGGCACCGTTACCAAAAGGCAAAATACGCAAACCATCGCTTCCTGCTGGTGCCTTTGCAGCTTCATCGTTCATTTGGAGATAACTGACAGACGAGCCAAACAAACTTTTTATCCAACGGTTAAGGCTTCCGGTACCATTGATACATAGTAATACTCCCAGCCGCTTTTTATCATTTGCATAATTAACGTGGGCAAATGTGTTTACCCTTGATTGCGGATCATAAGCAAGCTGATCGCTTACCCCATAAATTACCCCTGATGTACCGGCAGTTGCAGCAACTTCGCCAGGATTTAGTACATTTAAGGAAAGTGCATTATTTGGTTGATCTCCGGCTTTATAAGCAACAGGAATACCGGTTTTTAAGTTTAATTTTTTTGCTATTTCAGGCAGCAATAAGCCATGAACAGAGAAAACAGGTTGAACTATCGGAAAAAGTGAGCGGTCGAACCCAAAATAGCTGATGACATCTTCCGACAATCGATTGTCTGAAAAGTCAAAAAATATACCCTCCGATAACGCCGAAACTGACGTGGTAATCTCCCCGGTCAAACGCATGGCAATAAAATCCCCCGGAAGCATAAACTTATCAGTTTGGTTGTAGATCTCCGGTTCGTTTTGCTTTACCCAGGCCAATTTAGCTGCTGTAAAATTACCCGGAGAATTTAACAGATGCGACAAGCATTTTTCTTCGCCAATTGCTGCGAATGCTTTATCGCCGATCTCAACCGCCCTGCTATCGCACCAGATGATACTATTGCGTAATACCCGTTGCTCTTTATCAACCAAAACCAAACCATGCATCTGGTAGGCAATTCCGATAGCTGAAATATCCTGAGGCTGATATTTCCCGGTTTTATGGCATAAGTTTATAGCATGCTGTGCATTTTGCCACCAATCATCAGGCGATTGCTCCGCCCAACCCTGTTTAACAGAAATAATGGGGGTTTCCTCATCCGGGTATTGCGCTGAAGCAATAACTTTTTGGGATGCTGAATCAACAACAGACGCTTTTATAGAAGAAGTTCCGATATCTAAGCCTAATAGTAACATTAATATTAGCGGTTAATATTTTAATATGGACGGGAATAGTTTATAAATTGGTAAAAGTTTACGGAACGAAATTAAATTAATTTTTTTATCTGCAATCGATTGCGGTAATTTATTTTGTCATTTTTGTAAAATATATGAAGAACAAAAAAAGGACGACTATTTATGACATCGCAGAAAAGCTGAACATCGCTGCTTCATCAGTTTCAAGGGCATTGAATAATAGCAATCACGTAAATGATGCTACCAAAAAACTGATTTTAAAAACTGCGGCCGAGTTAAATTACAAACGCAATATCCTGGCATCAAACCTGCGCAAAGGGAAGTCAAAAACGATAGGGATAGTAGTTCCCTTTATCAACCAGAATTTTTTCTCGAATGTAATTGCCGGGATCGAAGAGGCATCGTACCAAAAAGGTTATAACCTGATCATTTGCCAGTCGAATGAATTGCAAAGCAAAGAAATAAAATGTATCAATACACTCATCAATCAGCATGTGGACTGTATTGTAATATCGGTATCCGTTGACGGCTCCGACTACAGCCACCTGCAAAACGTAATAGATAATGGTATCGAGCTCATTCAGTTTGACCGTGTGGCAGATGAGCTGGAGACATTAAAGGTTATTAACGATAATGAGCAAGCGTCGCTTGAAGCGGTGTCACATATGATTGAGCAGGGATATAAACGGATAGCTTTGCTGGAGGGCCCGCAAAACCTGTCAATTTTCAGGCAAAGGAAAACGGGGTATTTAAATGCCTTAAAAAAATATAACCTGCCTATTATTGATGAATTGATCATTGAAAATGCATGGACAAAAGAGCTCGGCGCCAATGCCACCCGGAGACTTTTAAACTTGCCGGAACCTCCGGATGCCATATTTGCGTCAACATCTGATTTTTCGGCCCTGGGTGTTTTGGAGGTAGCCTCGGCTATGGGAATTAAAGTACCCTCCGAACTGGGTATTTGCGGCTATTCGAACGAAGCATTTACTGAGATCACCAGCCCTTCTATCACCACCATTGATCAGTTTAGCGTTTACATGGGAAAAACGGTGGCCAACCTGTATTTCCAGGAAATGGAGAATAAGGAAGAGATGGATGTGATCCCCAAAATAATCAGTATAAAGCCCAAACTGATTGTCAGGTCTTCCACATTAAAAAATTCTAACTTAAAAAAATAACAGCAAGGCTGCATAAATTGCTTTAAGATTTAGCTACTTATCCTGTTATACATCTCCGTCCATTTAGCCAGGTTTTTGGTGACTTTTGAAGGCAGCTCTGTCGAAGTAAGACGCCAGCCCCAATTTCCTTTGGTTGCCGCCGGAACATTCATACGTGCATTTTCGTCCAGACCGAGCAGGTCTTGTAAAGGGATGATAGCTGTTTGCGCTACTGATGCCATTGTCATCCTGATAAATGTTTCGTGAATATGTTTTTCTTTTATGGATGATCCGACATAACGTTTTATATTTTTCTTTACTGATTTTCCGGCTTCGTTTCGATACCAGCCGCTGATGGTATTGTTGTCGTGCGTACCGGTATAGGCTATACAGTGTTTTATATAGTTATGCGGGAGATGGGGTGAAAGCGCTAACTGGTTATTAAAGGCGAACTGAAGTACACGCATTCCCGGCAAACCAAATTCGTCGCGTAACTCATATACTGAATCATCGATATCGCCCAAATCCTCCGCAACAAACGGAAGTTCACCAAGTTCATCTTTCAAAATTTTAAAGAAATCACTTCCAGGGCCTTTTATCCAACTGCCATTCCTGGCAGTTTTTTCTGCTGCAGGCACGGCCCAATAGGCAGCAAAGGCTCTGAAATGGTCCAGGCGCAATAAGTCGAACAGTTCCAGGTTTTTCCTTATGCGCTGCATCCACCAGTGGTAACTCTGTGATTTAAGTCTCTCCCAATTAAATACGGGCATCCCCCATAACTGCCCTTCGGCGTTAAAATAATCAGGCGGCACGCCCGCTACGTATTGCATATTGCCCTGCTCATCCAGGCTAAATATTTCATGATTGGTCCATACATCAACGGAATCATAGCTTACATAAAAAGGCAGATCTCCAAAAAGGCGTATGCCTAAATTATTGCAATAGATTTTTAGCCGCTGCCATTGCCTGTAAAAAGTAAACTGCAACCATTTCTCCAGTTCTATAGCATCCTGGTTGTTACCGCAAAAATTTGCCAATGCCTCCTTATTTCTTTGTTTCAAAGCATCAGGCCATAAGTACCATGGTTGATCTTTATAAAGTTGTTTTAATACCGCATACAACGCGTAGTCCGGAAGCCAGTTAACTTCCTTTTCACAAAATCCCAGGTACCTTTCCTTCAAAAAGCCGGGCTCGTCCTGTTTAAAATTTGACCAGGCTCTTTTTAGTAATGCTGCTTTGATTTTTCCGGCAGCTTTATAATCTACTTTATTATGATCAGGCAACCGGAATTTATCCAGGTCCTCCTGCTTTAACAAACCATCTTCAACAAGTAATTCGGGGCTTATCAGCAAAACATTCCCTGCTATACTTGAGCTTGAACTATACGGAGAATAACTTCCTTGTGCACTCACAGGGCCTACAGGCAACAACTGCCAGTAACGTTGACCGCATTGATGCAAAATGTCTGCAAAGCGTTTTGCTGCCGGTCCAATATCTCCAATGCCGAATTGGGAAGGCAATGAAGTGATATGTATTAAAATCCCTGCGCTTCGCCCGCTGTCGGGATATGACAGTTTGAGCAAAACAAACGGAATGGCTTTAAAAAGTTCCTTTACCACAATCTCATCCTTACAGGTTCCGGAGGTTCCTTCTATAATATTTATAAACTTTTCAGGAATGTCCCCCGGCAGTATGACCCTGGTATCTTCCCAATCAGGTTCAGACTCTTTTCCCTGTGCAATGCACAAACGCGCGGTATTCAACGGCACAACCGTTAGGTACCAGGTTAGTTTATAGCAACGGGCAAAGGCCAGCACGTGCGCTGCATGTTTTCCTTTAACCTCCAATGGTATATAGTCACCTTTTGCAAAAAGCAGCGGGTTTTGTTTTCTTTGCTCCAGCAGTTGCTTTACCAGCCTGGTTTTTATTTGGCCGTTAAACCTGTTTTTCCAAAGAGTTTTTATGGATGACCTTTCCGCTTTGCCCAATAAATTATTGTGCCCGGCGTAATCTACCGGACGCCGGTTGTCTGGGTCTACCATGCTTAAATCCCAGTGCTCGCATCCCTGGTAGATATCCGGCATACCGGGACAGGTAAATTTTAACAGTACCTGGACCAGCGAATTGGTGATACCAAAATCTGCTACTTTTTGATGCAGCTCAATAAAGCTTTTCCAGAAGGGTCTGGTTTGATCGAGTAAGGCAACAGAAAATTGTTTTACTTCATCCTCATATTTCTCATTAGGAGCCGCCCAGTCGGAATGTAGTTTTGCTTCCCGCATCGTTTTTTCCAGGTAAGCTTGTAACCTTTCGCCGAATTTTTCATCCTCCTCCCCAGGCATCGGATAGGCACCCATGAGCGTTTGATAGACGAAGTACTCATCATTGGCATCCGGAGCGCCTGCCTGTTTGAGATTGCTGTTCAGCTGTCGCCAATTTTTAACGGCTTGCAGCCATTCTTCCGCCATATCCGGCAGTATGTTTAAACGGGCCCGAATGTCTTCCCCCCTTTTGGTATCATGGGTAGCGGTAGCATTCATTGAAAGGGGCCACTCTTCCTGCCGGGTTTTCATTTTCTCATGAAATTCATTTTTCGAGATTCCGAAAGCACTTGGGCTATCCCCCACCTCATTGTGCGCGCTAAAGCGTTCATAAGTATACATCAGCGTGTCTTCTACACCCTTTGCCATCAGCGGCCCGGTGAACTGCATACAACGCATGTAAAATTCGCAGGCCTCTTCGTTATTTTTGTTATTTCCCAGCAAAATCTCTTCCAGCTCTGCTATCGCCTCATGCAGTTTTTTGTGTGATTTTTTTATGCCCGATAAAAGTTTCTTTATTCCGGCAGCTTCACTTTCATTTAATGGCAAATGATTTCCGTAAAACCTGTAAACAGGAAAATGGATAAGAAATAAGCTGATAGCCTGCTTTACCTCCTCCCTGTCTGTTGTTATTTTACCTGCACTAAAAAAAAGGTCAGCCAGGTTATTCAGCTCACCTGCCATGTAATGATTCAGGATATAAGCCTTTTTATCCGGTATCAGCTGTTCAGCAGGTTTGCTATCCCCTGTTAATTCCTTATAAAAGCTTGAAAATCCAGCTTCGCTTTGCTGCCATGTTAAAAGGTTGTTTATCTGCGCTAGAAACTCGTAACCGCTGGTGCCCTGTATTGGCCATAGCGCTAATTTTTCATTGCTGCCTAATATCTTTTCAACTACAATGTAAGTATCCTCGCCTACCAGTGTGCGCAATTTGTTAAGATAGCCCGGTGGATCATACAAGCCATCCACATGATCGATCCGCAATCCCTGGAAAACATTGTCCCTTATTAAAGAAATAATCAGCCGGTGAAAATCATTAAAAACCTCCTCATTCTGCATATTCAGGCAGATAAGTCCATTGACGGTAAAAAAACGCCGGAAATTTATTCGATGGTCAGTTTCCTTCCAACTGCATAACCGGTAATATTGCTGACCGGCTATCTTTAATAAAACAGCCTTATTATCATTTACCACCAAAAGGCATTTATGCAAATAACCATTAATGGCATCATCCTTTTTTAGGGCTTGCAATTGCGCTTTCCATTCATCAAAAGCGAAAGAGAATGCAACGGCATCCTTTATTTTTTGGATGTTTTTAAATTGTGCAATTAATCGGGTTAAAGCGGGTGATTCAGTACCAATATCGCTATCGCTCAAAACGGTAACATAGCTATTTAAATTTAGCGGCCAGGTTTGGTCAGCGTAGGTAAAAACCAACCGCTGATTTTCCCATGCAATCTTAATCTCATTATTGTGAACGGCTTCATCAAGATCAGTTCTCAAAAATGGCACCATAACAGGTCCTTTAAAGAGCTTATCCGACAGGCTTTGATCAAAAAAAGTTTTATAGTTTGATAAGGGGCCTTTCTCCAGCACATCCATCAGCCAATAATTATCCTGATGGTAAGCCATATGATTAGGCACAATATCCTGTACCCAGTTGATCCCTTTCTGCTGTAGCTTCCCGCTAATTTTCTGGAGCTGTTCAATAGTACCTATCTGGGGATTGATCTCCAAAGGACTTACAGAATCATATCCATGCATGCTGCCGGGTACGGCCCTGAATATTGGCGACGCATAGATAGTGCTTATTCCTAATTTTTCCAGGTAAGGGATCACAACTTCAAAATCATTAAAATTGAAGCCCCTGTGAAATTGTATGCGATAAGTACTTACCGGGTTAAACATATTGAGACGTGTAAATAATTAATGATTGAGGTTGGATTTTAACTTTCGTCGGGTCAGAACCTGTATCAGGCGATAATCCGGGACCTTTCCACCGCGGATCTGCAGAATCCATTTTCTTTTTCCAGCTTTTGCCTTCGGGTAATTCCATCTCCTGTTCTTTTTCCGAAAAATTCATTAAACAACACACCTGCTGCGGTTCGTACCAGCGTTTCAACATCAATGTTTGCTGTTCTTCGTTAAAAGCTACTTCTACATTTTTACGGTCGGGATTTCGCAGCGCCGGCAATTGCTTTCGCAACCCGATAAGGGTTTTATAATAATCGAGCATTAACCTGCCTTCTTCCGTACTTATTTCGCCCCAGTTTAACCTGGATCTTTCAAAAGTTTCTTCCGACTGCGGATCGGGTGCATCCTGCCCGCTATGGAAAGCGGCAAACTCGTCTCTCCGCCCTTTTCTTACGGCTTCAACAAGGTTTGGATCGCTGTGGCTTACAAAATATTGGAAAGGACTGCGGGCGCTCCATTCTTCTCCCATAAACAATAAAGGCACATAGGGGCTCACCATTACTGCGCCGGCCATCAGTTTTTGCATTTCAAAGCTGAACAGCATACTGCTCCGTTCGCCAAGCATACGGTTCCCTATCTGGTCATGATTTTGTGAGAATACAATGAATTGCTGTCCCGGATTTTCCCTCGGGTTATTGCCAAAAAATTTTAAACGGTGAGGTGAGTAAATGCCATCATATACATAGGCATCTTTGTACGATTTGGCAAGGTCGGCAATCCCTTCAAAGTCGGAGTAATAGCCATTCCGCTCACCTCCTGCAGTTACCCGCAGGGCGTGATGAAACTCATCAATCCATTGGCCATCCATTCCATAACCGCCTTTATCAATAGGGTCTATAAACCGGTGATCATTAAGGTCCAACTCTACCAGCAGGTAATGTTTCCTGCCGGTTGCAGACATCAGCTTATCTGTTTCTTCTTTTATTTCCTGCAGGATATGCTTTGTGCTAAAATCTTTTATGGCATGCACCGCATCCAGGCGAAGCGCGTCAACATGGAAATCCCTGAACCACATCAGCGCATTCTCCATATAATAGCGCCTTACACCATCGCACCAGGCGTCGTCAAAATTAATGGCATTCCCCCAGGGCGTATGGTATTTGTCGGTAAAATAAGGCCCGAATTCAGCGAAATAATTTCCTTCTGGACCCAGGTGGTTGTAAACAACATCCAGGATAACAGCAAGGCCTTTGTTATGACAGGCGTCTATCAGCCGCATTAATCCTTTGTACCCACCGTAAGTATTTTGTACCGCATATGGAAAAACGCCGTCATATCCCCAGTTTCGGTTGCCCGGAAATTGTGACACAGGCATAATTTCAATAGCGGTTATACCCAGTTCAATTAAATGATCGAGTTTGTCAATTATTCCTTTAAATGTTCCGGCGGGAGTAAAAGTTCCGGTATGCAGTTCGTATATTAAGTAATCTTCCAGGGCCGGGTTTTGCCATGCATCGTCAGTCCATTCAAAATCATTCAGATCAACAGCTTCAGAAGCTCCATGCACTCCTTCGGCCTGGGCAAGCGATGCAGGATCAGGCAATTCTTTACTGCCATCCAGCATTATTTTATATTGATCACCTGGTTGAATTATACTGGTAATCAGCTCCCAGTAGCCGAAGCCGGCAGAGTCAAGCGGAAGGTCAGCTTTGTACGTATTTAACCGTATGGCAACTTCATTTGCCAAAGGCGCCCATATCCGGATAGTAGCTATCCCGTCTGCGTTAAAATCCACCCCTATTTTCCTGCTCCGATACATTTTTCACAATTGGATGTTGTAGTAAAACAATAGAACGTCCTTTCACCGTTATGTCCTCATTTCCGCTAAAAACCTGTTCTTCAGTTTCTTCCTCGCTGGTATCCAATACTTTCGCCCATTGTTTGCTGTATATTTTTTCGGGTAAACGGTAATTCAGCGGTTCATCATGCGCATTAAAAACGAGGTAAAAATTATTATCGAATATCTGCTCGCCCTTCGGCCCTTCATAGTGCAGTCCCTTTCCATTCAAAAATATCCCTAATGATTTTGCAAAATCAACGTTCCAGCTCTCGTCAGTCATTTGCGTACCGTCAGGGAGGAACCAGACAATATCCTCGAGGCCTTTCCCTTTTATCGGCTGCCCCTGGAACCAGCGCCGGCGACGAAACGCAGGATGGTGCTTGCGTAATTTGATCAGTCTTTGGGTAAAGTCCAGCAGGCCTTTATCGGTCGCCGCCCAATTCAGCCAGGAAATTTCATTATCCTGGCAATAGGCATTGTTATTCCCTCGTTGTGTGCGGCCAAGCTCATCGCCGGCTAAAAGCATCGGCACCCCCTGCGATAAAAATAAAGTAGCCAGCAGGTTACGTTGCTGCCTGCGGCGCAACCGTAAAACTACTTCATCATCCGTAGGCCCTTCGATTCCGCAATTCCATGACCGGTTATTGCTCTCGCCATCATTGTTATCCTCGCCATTTGCTTCATTGTGCTTTTCATTGTATGATACAAGGTCATTCAGGGAAAAGCCATCGTGTGCAGTAACAAAATTGATGCTGGCCGTGGGCTTACGGTAATCATCCTGGTAAAGATCAGGGCTGCCTGTTAAACGCAAGGCAAACTCTCCCAGCATACTGTCGGATCCTGTCCAATAATCCCTGATACAATCCCGGAACTTACCGTTCCATTCTGCCCATCCGGGTGGAAATTTACCTACCTGGTAACCACCCTCCCCTATGTCCCACGGTTCGGCAATCAGTTTTACCTGCGAGATAACCGGGTCCTGATGAATGATGTCAAAAAAGGCGCTCAGGCGGTTCACTTCGTGCAGTTCCCGGGCAAGTGTGGCAGCCAGGTCAAACCGGAAACCGTCAACATGCATTTCCAGTATCCAGTAGCGCAGGCTATCCATAATATAACGTAGTACATTTGGCAGCATCGCGTTCAGTGTATTGCCCGTACCAGTGAAGTCCATATAAAAACGCTTGTTATCATCAACCAGGCGATAATAAGAAGCATTATCAATCCCCTTAAATGACAGAGTGGGACCAAGCTGATTACCCTCGCCTGTGTGATTGTAAACCACAACGAGAATCACCTCTATACCAGCTTTGTGAAGTTCCTTTACCATTTGCTTAAACTCAGCAACCTGCTCCCCAATAGTACCGCTGGAAGAATACCGGACATCCGGTGCAAAGAAACCGATGGTATTATAGCCCCAGTAATTGCTAAGTCCCTTTTCTTCCAAATGCCGGTCGCTGATAAATTGGTGCACGGGCATCAGCTCAATGGCGGTGATGCCTAACTTCTTCAAATAATCAATGGTGACGGGATGCCCGATGGCGGCGTAAGTTCCCCTGATGTTTTCCGGAATATCGGGGTTAAGCTTTGTAAAGCCTTTTACATGTGCTTCGTAAATGATTGACTGGTGGTATGGTATTCTTAACTGCGTATCATTTTCCCAATCAAATTCAGGATCTATTACTACAGACTTAGGAATAAAAGGAGCGCTATCCAGTTCGCTGAAACTCAAATCTTCTTCAGGGTTGCCGATTTCGTAACTATACAAAGCATCGTGCCAGTCTACCACGCCTGAAATAGCCTTGGCATACGGATCGAGTAATAACTTATTGGAATTAAAACGATGCCCCTGCTCCGGTTCATAAGGACCATCCACCCTATAGCCGTATAGCTGGCCGGGTTTTGCACCGGGCAGATACACGTGCCAAACCTGGTGAGTTCTTTCCTTTATTTTGATTTTCTCCGATTCTATCTCATCATCTTTATCATTAAATAAACAAAGTTCTACGCCGGTGGCGTTATCGGCAAAAAGCGCAAAATTAACGCCTTCACCATCCCATGTGGCACCTAAAGGGTAAGGCTTGCCAGGGTATACATTTTTAGTCATATACCTAAAAATCAAAATTCCCTTGAAATGTTTTTCGGATTAATAATTAATACGAATCAATTCATACATGATAAAGCATGTGTTTACCCCCAATGAAAAGAGAAAAGATGTTAAGCAAATATGCCGTAAGTGTTTTGTTACAGACAAAATTTAACATTTTTTAAGAATTGCTATGGATACTATTACAATCCTTCATACGTTTGCATAACCGATACATAATATCAGGAACATGCTTGAATCAAAATTTAATAAATAACCTCCTTAATAGCAACATGAAAAAAACACTTACTATCCTTTCAGCAATTTTAATTTCACTTATATCTATATCTTTCAATGCACAAGCACAGGATGATAAACCACAGGCTAAAAGCTACATAACTCTCCAGGGGGGAACATCTTTTCCGGGCGGGAATTTTGGTAAATCGGGCTATAACAATAACAGTTCGGGCTTTGCAAAAAAAGGAGTTACTTTTGGATTGGACGGTGCTTACTATTTTTATAAAAATCTGGGTATTGGTATAACAGCATCTTTCCAGGACCAGGGACAGCTAAACCAAAATGATGCGCAATCGCTCTCAGATGGGTATACTGCAAGTTTTCAAAGAGATCAAACTTCCGTTACCACAATGGGCCGTTATCATAGTTATAATTTAATGGCGGGTCCGCAATACTCATTTTTGATAAAAAAATTCACAATTGATGTAAGGGCATCCGCCGGTGTTATAAAAAGCATTTCTACCCCTGATATTACAGTGGTTCTTGATCCGGCAAACGTTAGTACCTTATTAACCATGGAACAGAAAAGCTCATCAGCCTCAGCATTTGCTTATGGTGGCAGTGCCGGTGTACGCTACAGTTTAGGCGGTGCTTGGGATATAGGCTTAAGAGCCAATTACATTAATTCCAGTGGGATAAGTATTAGCAATATCGGGCATCCTGATAATACAACCGGCCGTATAGTAACAAAACAACCTATTTCAGAACTACAAACAACTTTAGGAATAACACTTCACTGGTAAACATAAATGTTTAATTACACTATTACTGGTGTAAAAGAGGCTGCCTCGAAAGGGAGAGCCTCTTTTTTATTTTTGTAAATTACGGTCGGTGATTGACGGTTCTTTGTTCAGTATTTTTTTCTCTATCCGTTTATCCGGAATAAACCATATACATGCAACCACAATATATAACCCAAAGCTTATCATTGAATTAAACCATGAAAGGGCAATTGCAACGGCATAAATAGCAATCGAACTATTTCCTTTCCAGTCCTTTCCTACTGCTTTGGCTAATATTGAATTTTTACCATGATGCCGTATCAGCAGAAACATAAGAATTCCGTAAGCAATGGCATTCATTATAAGCACTATTCCATAACAGGTAACCGGCCATCTTGCAAAATGGTTTTCACCCATCCATGCGGTGACAAATGGCACCAATGAAAGCCAGAAAAGCAAGTGCATATTTGCCCACATGATACTTCCGTTTACAGAAGTGGCTGCCTGCAAGGTATGGTGATGGTTATTCCAGTAAATCCCAACATAAACAAAACTGAGCACATAGCTTATAAACACCGGGTAGAGTGCCAGAACTGAACTGATATCAGCTTTATTTGGAACCTTCAGTTCCAGTACCATTATGGTAATAA
>JAQNCM010000448.1 GCA_029237615.1 Mucilaginibacter sp. | reverse complement strand
CCGGCCTTTAGCTTCCATATCTCATCCAGTCGGGTTTCAACGGTAGTTACACCTTTTATATATTCAAAATTCTCGTACACATACTGGCAAAAGCGCAAGGCTACCTGGTAAGGTGTATCGTCTGATGATCGTTCCTTATCAACAATTTCTTCCAGCTCATCTAATCCGTCAAAATATTCCTGCTTTAAAAAATCGATATAAGGAACCATATATTGCAGGCGCTTCAGATCTTCCCATTGCTGGCCCGGAAAAATATCATTAACCGGCAAAGCCCGATGCCTGGTGCTTACTGTAATTTTTGAATTGATGACCAGCTGGCTATGCGGCTCGCTATAGGTAAAGCTTCCGACTTCGTTGCCATAATAATCAATATGGGTATCAACAACAGGATTACCGGTTATATGCAGTTCCTGCTTTAAAACGTCCTGGTAGGCATCCTTTATCGGGAATAATATGATCTGGTTGGCGCTGTCGCGTACCAGTCCTTCATAAATATACCGGGTAATATGTTGTATTTCAAATTCAGGCATCTTTTTCAATTAGTTAATTTGAGAATTTGAAGATTTGAAAATGACTAATAGGTTATCATTTTAAAATTTCCAAATTAGCACATTTTCAAATTTATTTTATCTTTTTAATTAGTTAATTTGAGAATTTGAAGATGGCTGATAGGTTACATTTTCAAATTATTAAGAATTCGCAAAATAATGTTCATTTAATGCATTGGCTATACCATAAAGCTCGCTGCGGATCTGGGTTAAAAAGGTATGTAATCCTTCGTTCCTGATACTCCTTACCGAACTATACTTAATACGACTTTGCAGCCGGCCAATCTGGAATGACATTTCCCGGAAATCTTCCATATTGCTGTTGTTTTTTAACCGGTCAAAATAACGCTGTATGTTGTTAACCGAATAAATAACAGAACGCGGGAAATCATTGTTCAGCACCACCTGCTCCAAAACATTTTCGGCCTCAAATCCTTCGCGGTAAGTTTTTAAATATAATTCATACCCGCCTAAGGAGAGCAGTAAATGCTTCCAGTAGGTGGTATCCGTTAGCAGATCCGGATTGTCGCTGATGGAGCCAAACTTGGTATCCAGAATATCAACTGATTGTATGGCACGTTCCAGGTACTTGCCGATATTCATAAAACTTCGCCCCTCGCCCCGTTCCATCGTAATCTCCACGGTACCATAATAAAGCATCACCTGTTTTATCAAAACATCCAATACACTAATGGGGTCTTCGCGTTGAAGTGCACGTTCTAATTTAGAATCCTTTATAGTATGATAATACTCATTGAGGCATTGCCAAAGATCCTTGGTGATATGCTCCTGCACGCCGCGCGCATTTTCACGGGCAAGCGTAATAATATTCAAAACCGAATTAGAATTATTTTTGCCGGTGACCATATATTGCAATACCGCGCGACTGTCATTGTTGAGCTCATAGGTTTCATCCTCATCAGGACCGGCAAATATCCTGATCACCGGCTCCCAGGCGAACTCCTGTATAGTATCCTGCGATGAAGCATAGTTGATCTTCAGCATGCGTAACATACCATCGCTGCGTTCAATATAACGGCTTAGCCAATATAAACTTGCTGCTACCCTGCTTAACATCTGTTGATTTTGGATTTCGGATGTACGATTTCTGATTTGTTTTGTTCTGTCATTTCAACTATAACTATATTATTCGGATTTAAGCATTTTTTTAAAATCTCCCCTCGGGGGATTTAGAGGGGGCTATTAACTCAACACCCACGTATCCTTGCTTCCTCCGCCCTGCGAGCTGTTTACCACCAGTGAACCTTCGGTAAGGGCTACACGGGTTAATCCTCCGGGAACGATTTCTATCCCATCCGGCCCGCAAAGCGCATATGGCCGCAGATCTATCCGGCGGGGCTGCAGCATACCCTGCATATAACAAGGCGCAGCCGAAAGGCTGATGGTAGGCTGCGCTATAAAATTACGCGGATCTTTTAATATCTCTTTTTTATAATCACTTATTTCCTTATCTGATGCCGCATGCCCCATCAGCATACCATAACCGCCACTGCCATTAGTGCGTTTAATAACCATGTTATTCATGTTCTTAAATACATACTCGCGTTCGTCCCGGTTTCCTAACTGGTGGGTGGGTACATTTTTTAGTATAGGCTCCTCGTTTAAATAATAACGTATCATTTCAGGAACGTAGGTATAAACCGCTTTATCATCAGCCACCCCATTGCCTATCGCGTTTACAATAGCTACGTTTCCCTTCCGGTAAGCACCCATAATCCCTGCCACGCCCAGCATGCTTGAAGGATTAAACACCAGCGGATCAAGGTACTCATCATCAACCCGGCGATAGATCACATCCACCTGCTGCAGCCCCGTTGTGGTTTTCATGTACACTTTATGATTGTTCACCACCAGGTCGCGGCCTTCCACCAATTCCACACCCATCAGGCGGGCCAGCGTAGTGTGTTCAAAATAAGCCGAGTTATATATCCCCGGACTTAACAGCACAATATTGGGATTGTTTATTTGCCGGGGCGATAGCGCCAGCAAATTTTTATACAAAATGGTAGGATATTCCGTTACGCTGCGAACGCCGCATTGAGGCAGCAGATCAGGAAAAAGGCGTTTGGTTATTTCGCGATTCTCCAGCATATAGCTTACACCCGATGGTGTACGCAGGTTATCTTCCAGCACATAGAATGTACCATCGGAATCACGTATCAGATCGATTCCTGAAATATGGATATAGATATCAAAGGGCACCTGCAGCTGGTACATTTCGCGCAGAAAATGCGGGCAGGAGTAAATAATATCAATAGGAACTATACCATCCTTAACAATAAACTGGTTGTGGTAAATGTCTTTTAAAAAATGATTAAGCGCCGTTAAACGCTGTTTAATGCCCTTCTCTACAAAGGCCCATTCCGCAGCGGTGATGATACGCGGAATAATATCAAATGGAAATATCTTTTCAATACCTTCACCGCTATTGTATACGGTAAAGGTAATACCCTGGCTCATGAAAAGCCGCTTGGCAAGCTCTTCCTTTTTATTCAGGTCATCAGAAGATTCCTTAGAGATATACTCAATTACCTTGCGGTAATGCGCCCGTACATCATTGTCTGCGCCGTACATTTCATCCCAAACACCATTGATTGGATTATATTTATCAAAATAAGCTGATTCCTGCATGTATTAAATTACGAAAAATATAGATATGATAACCAGTTACTTTAAAAACCGTAATTTATGAAGTGTTTTTATATAAAATCAAATAATTTATAAACTATTTTAAAGATTTATTAAATTAAAATAGATTTTATATTAAATATTATAAAAAAATCCTTGGTGTAATATACAATTTTAGCCGGGAAATTACTATCATAGAAACCGGGAGACCTAACATTAGGTTTTAATAAGCCGTAAATTATTTATTAACTTTAGTAAATTGATTAAGGTGCTGCCCCAATTAACCCCGCTCATCAGCAATGTTACTGCAATTTCAATGACCATACCAGATCTTGAGAAGTCATTGCATTTATGAGCAATTGGGCTTTAAGGCGGTGATCTTCCATTTCCATGGCTGCAAGCGAGGGATGACAGCATCCGGATCATGCTGCGACTGGGCGAACAGTCCCTTTGTAGCCTCACTTATTTCACCGCAGAACCTGAAGCTATAGTTGCCCAACTGAACAAATATTCTTATTCCCGTTGATATAGAATAATAAATATTCATGGTAATTGTTGGTATTAAAGCAATGAATTGCTGTGAGTTTGAACACCTATTTAATTTTATATCACCTTAACATAATTATTACATTCCACTGTTAAATAAATTGTATAAAACTTCCT
>JAQNCM010000356.1 GCA_029237615.1 Mucilaginibacter sp. | reverse complement strand
AGCGCCTCAGTAACGCCGATGCCCGGTATCCACTATTCTTTTTACCTTTTTACCGCTGTCTATTTCACTTTAAGTATTGCAGTTATCTTCCTGTTAAGCAGACAGATAAAAATGGTTCCCGAATTGTACGACGTTAAATAAAGACTTATGTTATATGTTGTAATTACTTTTTTGTTTTTAGCCATTGTGTTATATTTTCTGCTTGGCGGAGCCGACTTTGGCGCGGGTATTATCGAACTTTTCACTTCGGATAAAAACAAATCACGCACCCGGAAAACCATGTACCAGGCTATGGGCCCGATATGGGAAGCAAACCACATGTGGCTGATCATCGCTGTGGTGATCATGTTTGTAGGCTTTCCGTTTATATACAGCGAGATGTGCACTTACCTGCATATCCCGCTTCTGATCATGCTGCTCGGAATTACCGCCCGCGGAACCGCCTTTTCGTTCAGAAACTACGATGCAATAAAAGGCGAGAAAACGCAGAACTTTTATAACCACATCTTTGTTTATTCCAGCTTTGTGACACCGTTGTTTTTAGGCATTATTGCCGGGAGCGCTATTTCCAGGCAGATAGACCTGCACCCTACCTCGTTTGTTTCGGGCTATATTTTTAGCTGGCTTAATTACTTTTCGGTCGCCGTAGGACTATTTACCGTAGCACTAAGCGGTTACCTGGCAGCTATTTACCTGATCGGCGAAGCCGAAGATGATAACGACGCGCGTCGTTTTATTAGGAAGGCCAGAATGATGAACATTATTGCGGTAATTTTTGGCGCCACAGTGTTTATAGCAGCCGAAATTGAACATATCCGCCTGGCACACTGGATATTTGGCAACCCGGTAAGCCTGGTGGCGGTAATAGCCGCAACCTTGTCGCTAATTACGCTTTGGGTGCTGATCTATAAAGGCAAAAGAAAGATCATCAGGATATTTGCAGGTTTCCAGGTTACCATGATCCTTTTAGCGGTAGGTTATATGCACTGGCCTTATATGGTAATGGTAAAGGGCGGTCAAAATTTGTCATTAATAACAATGCATGCACCGCCAAAAACCATCGATGACCTGGGCTGGGGACTTTTCATCGGCAGCTTTTTGATACTTCCCTCCCTGTTCTATTTGTATTATAGCTTTCAGAAAAAGAATGAGGTGGTGTGAATGGATGAATTGGGGAATTAAAAGCAAGGCCCCTGCGATTCTTTCCCCGGTCCATAGGACTCCTTTGGAGGGAAGGTGGAACATAGGGGTTTAACGAACTGTTCATCGGCGCTTATTCCTTTTTAGAGATTGGTCGGCAGGTATTGGCGGCGCCCTCCCCCTCCCTGTCACTTCACTGGCAACTGCACTCGCTCCCTTGAAGGGAATTTAGCGGCGCTTAATATTCTTACCAAATCTCTTGAATTTATCTCTATAAAGGATTGTATCGATTTCCATAACATAACACAAATAAAGACACCACAATTTAATAAAGAGAAAGTTTCTGTATCAAAGTTTAATTTTATTCTAATAAGAATAAAAAATTTCTCAATAAACATTGATATTTAATAAATAGTATTATTTTTATCAAACTAATTAATTATTCAATGGATTTAACACCTGAACTAAAAAGTGTCATAGAATCATTATCATGTCCTATACACAAACAACATCCAAAGATTATACATAACGAAGAAAAAGTAACATTAGATTGCTGTTGTCCCTCCTTTAAGGTACAATCCTTCTTTCTTATAAAAAAACTATCCTCGTTAAGCTTTCCCAAAAAAAATAAAGATTTGGTTAAATAATTACTTTGTCCATGTTGTAATAATTGCCTCTTTGAGAGGGGTCCAAGGGGTATATTCGTTAACATGCGGATCGCCCATCCCTGCCATCATACATGGCCGGCGCCTTCCCTTTGGGGCATCCAAAACCGAATTTAAAAACGGCGATGTTACCTCTATACAACGAAATCTTATAAGACCTGAGCAGTTTATTTTGCTGTTTATAAGATTTCTCCTCGTGCATTGTTCGTATTACATCGGAATTAAAAACGAAATGACACGAAGAATTAAAACTACAGCTTTCTGATCTTTATGCTCCTGAAATACGCTTCATTACCATGATCCTGTAATAGAATATGGCCCTCTTTGGCTTCGCCGAAGTTTTTCCAGATCACATATTTACTAATGGCTACCAGGTCGCGGAATTCTTTTGAGCCTCTTTCATATTCCAGTACTTTAACCCCATTTAAGTAATGCTCCACATGGTTATTGGGGTAAACCACAATCCGGCTGGTATTCCATGCTCCTATCGGTTTCGTAAAACGGGCCTGTTTTTTGGATGGGATCAGGTCGTATAGAGAGGCTAGCGTACGGTCACCGTTACGGCCCAGCTTTGCGTCGGGGTGTAGCGCATCATCCAAAACCTGGTATTCTAAACCAATAGCCGATCCTTTGGTCACTTCGCTCAAGGTAACAAAGTATTTTACGCCAGTATTGGCTCCCGGTGTTAATTTAAATTCGAAAGACAGGTCGAATGCGCCGTACATATCATTCGTAACAATATCGCCACCGCCTGACTCTTCTTTCCCCGCCGATGGAAGTACGTGCATGGCGCCATCTGTATACACCCAACCTTTAGCAGGGAAAGTGGTTAACGTTGCCCCCCGCCATCCGTTTGAGGTATGACCGTCGTATAATAATTTCCAGCCGCTTTCTTCTTCATGGGGCGATAAGGAATTAGGGGTATAATTCACTACGAATACGTCTTTAGGAAACGGCTTTGGTACCAGGTTTGCTGTTTGGATGTTGAGATTTTTGAAATATACCTTTTTACCGGCCTGCTCTGCGGTACTTACCGCATGTACCTGTAAGCCGATAAATCCTTTGCTGTCAACCGTGTCAATCATATAGGCAACAGGGGTGCCGTTTATCCATGTTTTCATTTCGTTGCCGATACATTCTATACGGATGTGGTTATATTCTCCCACCTTAAACGCATCTTTTGCTTTTTCATTCAGATCAAGCGGATACAGCCAGTCGCGCCTGCCTTCGTCATAGATCCCGCCCGACCATTTGCGCGGCGAGGGGTCGATCTCAAACTGCCTGCCATACACTTTGCCTTTCCCGTTATTGCCTGATGGATCATAATGGCTGCGGGTTTGCACACCCGAATTACTCAGCGGACTTTCAATTTTAGTATCCATCTCCAAAATAAAATCGCCATATTCCTTGTCTGTTACCAGAAAAGTATTGCCCGAGTTAAGCACAGTTGTGCCTACGATGGCGCCGTCCTCCACCTTGTAATCCGCTGTTCCGGCCAGGCGCTTCCAGCCGTTAAGGGTTTTACTATCAAATAGCTCCGGACTGCTTTGCGCTTTTCCCATTACCGGAATAAGGCAAACAGCCAACAAAAGTACAAATGTTGTTTTTTGGGTTAGATTTTTCATATAAGGTATTGATAATTGGTATTTGATAAACTTTTGTTGAGGTGTTCCATTTTTTAGGACGGAACGCCTGGAACGTTTGGAACGGGTGGAACACTTTAGATAAACCTGTTTAACTATTTATTATACAGTAATTTATGTTTTTTATTTAAATAATAAGTTTATTCAATTAGATGGTGATATGACTCACCAACCTAACTTGAAAAAAGTTAATACTTTTATTTACAATTATACTTATTATTGAAATAGTTTGCACTTAAAAGAAAATCTTGTTAATAATGCTTTTGCAACATTAATGTTACCGAAGCATTATTTAACAATTTCTGTCGAGATTCGCCTTCCAATAGTATTATAATATTGTTGTTTTTAAACATGCACCTGGTCAAACCGGCTAAAATTTATTTCTGTTTTGCTGTAATGGTATTAGTGGCTAAACCATTTTTAGGGTTTACCATGTTTAACCGCGTCCACCCGCCTTCCCGTCAAAATATTTTTTTAAAAGCGTTTACCAAGCGTACACTGGAGTATTCAGAAGATAGCCGCTTCAATATGAGCACTGTTCAAAAAAAACTTGCAGAGCCTGACACACAGTTATTTTTTCGTTTTTCGTTTTTCCTGGGTATCTTGTTCCCTATTCTTTTTGCAATACCAACCGGTATCGCTAATCATTTTTTACACCGTCTCAAACTAAGCCTGTACCCTAATACGGCTACCTGGTTGCTCAACAGCACACTTCTTATCTGATATCTCTTTGTTAATCGCTTTCTGCGATTACTTAACATTGTGGTTTTATTGCCTTTATATTTTTGTTATAATATTCATTTAATTCATTTATTGAAATGTTCAATTTTAAGAGATGCTTGTATTTGTGCTTATTGCTGTTGCTTGCAATAAACGCTAATGCACAGCAATCGTTATCTTTTAGCAAACTGCAACCATTACCCGGTAAAGTACCAATGCCGCTGCCACAATCGCCGGTTGTGACATTAAAACAGTTACTCAGCAGTGTAGATCAAAAAGCACCAACGTTGCAAACCGATTCAGCAGCGATACTTGTACGCCGTGCGCAAGCCAACGAAGTACGCAATAACTGGCTGCCCGATCTCACGTTAAACTACCAGGCCGATATTGGTACAAGTAACAATACCACGGGCCCTTATTTTGGTTTCGGGATTGTCCCTTCCAGTTCGGGCGGTATCCATAATACAAATGTTACTACGGCCTTATCAGATAATCTCGGAATTGCTGCCCTCAATTGGGAAGTTTACAATTTTGGCAAATACAGCGCTCAAAATAAGGTTGCCAGCTCTGATGTAACAGTTCAGCAAAACCAGTATGCACAATCAAAGTATGATTTGAAAGCCTATACAATCAGCGGTTATTTACAATTACTCCGTTTACAGGATTTACTTGGCATACAGTACAAAAACATTCAGCGCACGGAGGAAATTTTACGTTCAATTATGTCACTTGCCAAAAGTGGCGTACGTGCCGGGGTTGATACTAGCACAGCACAGGCCGAGCTATCCAAAGCGAGGCTAAATTATATTGAGGTGAATAACCAGCTGAAACAGGTACAATTGCAACTTTCTGCGGTAAGCGGTTTTCCTTACCAATCAATAGTACCTGATACGACTATTGAAAATACATTGATTGCACAGCCGGCCGCCTATTTATTTCCGCAGGATACCATTAACCACCCGCTGATCAACTATTACAGGTCCGTTTATCAAAATAACCTGGAAAGGGAAAATCTGGTAAAAAATTTATACAATCCTAAAATATCCCTCGAAGCCGCGGTTTGGGGCCGTGGGTCGGGCGTTAATGCTGCAGGGCAATATAATAATCTTTCAACCGGTTACGGTTTTCAAAGAGGTAATTACCTGGTAGGCGTGGGCATATCTTATAACCTGTTCGATATGCGAAGAAGACAGCTCAAATTGCGTACACAAAAAGCCAGTACCGATTATGCGTCAAAGAAACTGCAGGAACAAGAGCAACTGCTTTCTATAAATGCCAGTCAGGCCGATGAGGAAATGCAGACCGCCCTGAACCGTTTAAAGGAAATCCCAAATCAGCTTAAAGCTGCAAATGACAGCTACCGGCAAAACCTGTCGTTGTATAGGAACGGCTTGTCAGACATTATTACGCTGGATGCTGCCCTTAATATCCTGTACCGGGCGGAAACTGATCACATGCAGGCTAAATATGATTACTCAAATGCGCTTTTCCAGAAAGCCATTACCGAGAACCAGGTAAATTCTGTTTTAAACTTATTAAAATAATCAACTATGTCAATGGTCACATC
>JAQNCM010000133.1 GCA_029237615.1 Mucilaginibacter sp. | reverse complement strand
GTGTTTACCTTGTAAGGCCAGATCGTTAATTGACATCTCAAATTGTTGTTTATAGGTGTTTATGACAATATTGTCTTTATCGAGATATGCTCCCGGTTCAATTTTTTTTTCGATGGAAAACGGTAATTGCTGTGCGGCAAAGCCTCGCTCCTTTATGCCTTTTATAGTTTCAGGATCATCGGCACAGTAAATAAAAAAATCATTTGCCGTTTGATTCTGTGTTATCCTGAATTTTGACGCCGCATAGTTTTCCAGCTTGTAATCGTATCTGTCCAGGTGGTCTGGTGTTATATTCAGTAATACAGCTATGTCTGCTTTAAAGCTGTACATATCATCCAGCATAAAACTACTCAGCTCCAGCACATACAAGTCGAACTTTTCAGTAGCCACCTGGTATGCAAAACTTTTACCGATGTTGCCAGCTAACCCAACATTTAAACCCGCATTTTTCAGGATGTGGTATGTTAAACTGGTGGTGGTGGTCTTCCCGTTTGAACCAGTGATCCCTATAATCTTAGCATCGGTATATCTCCCTGCAAATTCTATTTCAGATATAACCGGTATGTTTTTTTCTTTTATCTTTTTAATCACGGGCGCCTTATCCGGGATACCGGGGCTTTTTATTACTTCAACTGCAGTAAGTATATCATCTTCCGTATGTTTATTTTCCTCAAAGCGGATATTCCACTCTTGCAACTGCTTTTTGTAGTTACCGGGGATAGTTCCAAAATCCGAAACAAAAACATCATAACCCTGCTTTTGTGCAAGATATGCTGCCCCAACACCACTTTCCCCAGCACCAAGAATGACAAGACGCCTAGCCCCCCCTGTCCCCTGAACGGGAAGGTTTTGATTGGCTATATTTTGGTTCTCGTTCATTAACTTAGATATTCTTATTTAAATTTTCCAACTAATCTCCAGCCTCTAATTTCTATCTTAACTTCAACGTTATAATTGTTACTATAGCCAGCAAAATGCCTATGATCCAAAACCGGGTTACGATCTTGGCTTCATGAAACCCTTTTTTCTGGTAATGATGATGTAGTGGCGCCAGTAAAAACACCCTGCGACCAGTACCAAACCTGAGCCTTGTATATTTAAACCACCCTACCTGTATAATAACCGACAGATTTTCGACAACGAAAATTCCGCATAACAGGGGTAGTATTAATTCTTTGCGTATCATAATGGCGAACACCGCAATAATACCGCCTATTGCAAGACTACCGGTATCGCCCATAAACACCTGTGCAGGATAGGAGTTGTACCATAAAAACCCAACACATGCCCCAACAAAAGCACCGGCAAAAATTACCAGCTCACCCGAGTTAGGGATATACATAATATTGAGATAGTCGGCTATCACGGTGTTACCCGAAACGTAGGCTAATATGGCCAGCGTAATACCAATTATAGCCGAGGTACCTGTGGCAAGGCCATCAATCCCATCCGTTATATTAGCGCCATTTGAAATAAAAGTAATAATGATGATCACAAAAAACATAAATACTAAAAGCGAATAATGGTTGGTATCTGCCCCTATATATTTCAATACTTTACCATAATCAAACTCATTGTTCTTGTAAAATGGCATGGTAGTTTTTGTGGACCTTATATCCTGAGTATAAACAGGGTTGTTGCCACGCATATGAAAATTTACGGGCACATCTTCTGTTACAGGCAGCTTAACCTCCTGGCGGATAATAATATCCTTATTTGAGTACATCGTAAAACCAATGAATAAGGCTAAACCTACTTGACCCACAATCTTGAACCTTCCGGCTAAACCCTCCTTATTTTTTTTAAAAACTTTTATATAATCATCTAAAAAACCAATGCCACCCAGCCATACGGTAGTAACCAGCATCATGATAATATAAATATTATCAATTTTGGCAAACAACAGGGTTGGGAGCAGGATACCCAATATGATAATGAGACCACCCATTGTAGGTGTACCGGCTTTTTGCATCTGCCCTTCAAGACCCAGGTTTCTTACCGTTTCGCCCACTTGTTTAAAGCGTAAGTAATCTATTAACCGGCGTCCAAATACGGTAGTAACCAACAACGAGGTAATTACAGCCATCGCCATGCGGAAGGTTATGTATTGAAACACCCCCGCCCCCGGAATAGTGTAATTTTTATTAAGCCATGTAAACAGGTAGTAAAGCATGTTAATGTACGGATTTCAGATGTGCGAATGTGCAGATGGCTGCATACCCCACACCGTTATCACTTTTTTTATTTGGTTGATAAATTATTCCCGGTATTCTCAAAAAACTAACTATTAGATTAACTATTTCACACATCATCGTAACAATCATTCGCATATCTGCATATTCCAGCATTTGCACATTTGCATATCTGCACATCCCCCACATCTGCACACTAAACAAGCAGTTTAAACTGTTCGCTCAACTCTTCCATATCATCAAAATGAGTTCGTACACCTTTCACTTCCTGGTACTTTTCGTGCCCTTTACCCGCTACCAATACAATGTCACCAGGTTTTGCTAACATACAGGCAGTCTTGATAGCTTCATGTCTGTCCACTATGCTCAATGTAAATCTTCTAAAAGCAGGATCTATACCTTCCTCCATATCCTTAATGATCTGTGCCGGATCTTCTGACCGTGGGTTATCAGATGTAAGGATTACCCTGTCGCTCCACTCACAGGCCGTTTTTGCCATTATCGGGCGTTTTGTTTTATCCCGGTCACCACCACATCCGATCACTGTAATTACCTTTTCATTCCCTTTACGGATGTCATGAATGGTGCTTAATATATTCTGTACTGCGTCCGGCGAATGTGCATAGTCAACAATGCCAATAATTTTATTTGGCGCAACGATGTAATCGAACCGGCCTTTCGCACCTGTTAGCTTACTGAGGCTGGTTAATATTTTGGTTTTATCCTGCTCCAGCAGCATTGCAGCCGCATATACGGCCAATAGGTTATAGGCGTTAAATGTGCCCACCATTTTAAACCAGACCTCTTCATTGTCTATCAGCAGAAGCAAACCTTCAAATTGATTTTCTATCATGCGGGCCTTATAATCAGCCATGCTTTTAAGACCGTAGGTTTTTTTGTGGGCCTTTGTATTTTGCAGCATTACGCTGCCATTTTTATCGTCAACATTGGTTAAAGCGAAAGCATTGGCAGGCAGTTCATCAAAAAAGGTCTTCTTAGCTTTCAAATAGCTGTTAAAGGTCTTATGATAATCCAAATGATCATGGGTCAAATTGGAGAAAATCCCGCCGGTAAAGTGTAAACCCTGTATGCGATGTTGAGCGATCGCATGTGAACTTACTTCCATAAAACAGTAATCGCATCCCTGCTCAACCATCTCGCTCAATAACCGGTTTAATACCACCGGATCAGGCGTAGTATGAGTTGCCTCAATCACGGCGCCGTTTATCTGGTTTTCTACGGTTGACAGCAATCCGCATTTGTAACCCAGATCGCGAAACAACTTATAAAGCAAGGTAGCGATAGTAGTCTTGCCGTTGGTACCTGTTACACCAACCAACTTAAGTTTAGCTGATGGATTATCATAAAAGTTAGCAGAAACGAAACCTAAGGCAATGGCTGAATCGGCCACCATTAAAAAATCAACCTCGCCGGTAACACGCGCAGGCAATTCTTCGCAAATAACAGCAACTGCGCCATCTTTTATCGCCTGCAAAATATAGTCGTGCCCATCAACCAGGGTACCTTTTACTGCCACAAACAATGATCCCGGTATTACCTTTCGTGAATCAAAAACTACCGCGCTGATCTCGATATCGGCACTTCCCTGTAATTCAGTGAATGCGAGCCCTTCAATTATGTCGCTTAAATACTTCATTGCAATTGAATTGTTATTTTTGATCCCCTGGGTATGATACTTCCACCGGTTACCGATTGACTGGTAACTGAACCACTTCCCCGTACTGTTACTTTATAGCCGGCATTTCCGAGCAGGTACAACGCATCACTCAAACCCATACCTGTTACATACGGCACCACACCGCTTTTGCATTTAACGTCCTCATAAGCAATACCATTACTGGTATCAACCCCTGCACCTTCGGCATTGTTTGAGGCGTATAAAGGTTTAACACCTAGTTTTCCATACACTTGCTTGAGGGCTTTAGAATTCCCTTTTTTCACCTGTGGAAAGTTGGTATTACCCATATAATGAATAGGCGTTGCCTGGTTCATATCCAGATCGCTTGCATAAACCCTGTCGGCAATTTCCCTGAACACCGGACCCGCCACTTTTGCAGCCAGGTAGTCCCCCGTTGTTGGATGATTGATCACAACGATCATGGAGTACTTTGGATGCTCTGCCGGGAAATAGCCGCAAAATGATGCCTGGTAAGTCTTTTTTTCACCATAACCGGCACCATCATTTGCTATTTGCGCGGTACCAGTTTTACCCGCTACCGTATAAAGGTTATTTTTAATGATGTTTCTACCCGTACCGTTTTGAACTACACCCTCTAACAAGCTTCTCATTTTACCCAAAGTGGCATCAGAGCATACCTTTTCATTAATCACCCGCGCCTGGAACTGCTGGATGGTATTACCTACCCTGCGGATTTCTTTTACAAAAATAGGCGCAATCATTTTACCATTGTTGGCAACCGAGTTATAAAAGGCAAGCATTTGCAACGGTGTCAGGTGCATTTCGTAACCGTAAGCCATTTCAGGCAACGTTAATTTACTCCAACTCCTGTTGGATGGATTTTTTATTATCGGCTGGGCCTCGCCCGGAATTTGCAATCCTAGTTTTTCATTTAAATGATAACTGTATAACTGATCTGTAAATTCACGTGGATTTTCGCTGTAATGGGAGGAGATAAACTTAACTACTGCCACATTTGACGACTCTTCAAAAGCTCTTTTGGCAGTCATCGGACTTGGATTATACTCCGCATCCTTAAAGGTTTTTAATAGTCTGCCTTTATAATACATGCTGTAGTTTCCGCCTTCAATATCAACCTTAGTGCCCGTGTCTATTTTATGCTGCTCAAAAGCAGTCATGTACGAAGCCAGCTTAAATGTAGAGCCAGGATCGTGAGCGTCACTTATTGCATAGTTCAATTTTTCCTTATAATCGCCGTCTTTTGTCCTGGTAAAATTAGCAATGGCCCTTATTTCGCCGGTGGCAACTTCCATCAGTACCACACAGCCATGATCTGCCTGATTTTTGATCAATTGTTTCTTTAATGCATCCTGCGCTACATCCTGGAAGTTTACATCAATGGTTGATATGATATCAGCACCTTCTTTTGGCGCAATTTCTTCGTCGCCATTATTTACAGGCATCCATGTACCGCCAGCCATACGCTGCATAAGCCGCTTTCCGCTTTCCCCATCAATATAACTGGCATAAGCACCTTCAAGGCCCACCGCATTTTTTACGTTATTATTTTTGTAACCGATGGTGCGCGCAGCAAGGGTGCGAAACGGTAAAACACGTTGATTTTGCTCAACAACAATCAACCCTCCTTTATACTTGCCCATGTTGAAAATTGGGAACTTACGGATCTGCTTTAATTCCTGGTAAGTAACCTTTCTTCTTAACAACTCATAACGTGAGCTATCTTTGCGGGCGTCACGCAGCATCCTCGAATATTCCCGCTCAGTTTTGTCGCCATATAATTTAGAGAGCTTCAAAGCCAGAGAATCCACCTTTTCATTAAATACCTTATCATCCAAAATGCCGGACGCCAGCATATCCATATGTAATTCATATTCTGGTACTGATGTAGCCAGTAAGCTCATGTCATTTGCAAAAATGTTACCGCGGGCGGCTTCAACAGTCTGGTAATGGGTTGATAGCGTTTTTGCCATCCCCCTCCACTTTGCGCCCTGAACAAACTGCACACGGTACAATTGTACCACAACAGCTCCCGCAAAAACCAGGATAAAGCCGAAAGCAAGGTATACCCGCAGCAGTATATTGGTTCTAATGCTCATCTTTTACCTCCTCTGCTGATATTTTTTGTGGCGGCTGCATTGATTCTTTTATGCCCAAAGTGTCTGCACGTTTGGCTACCTGGGTAAGCGTGCTCTTATAGGCCAGCTCGGCTTTGGCTGTTTTATAGTCCCAGCTCAGCTCTTTTACCTGTTTGCCTATTTTATCAATATCGCGAATGGTCCTTTCAGCTAAATGCCGGTTAGCTATGTATATCATCCCTAAAAGAGCAAGAAACAGCACAAAGGGCAGTGCCCTTGTTGCTGTTTCGGCATTTAAAATACCTTTTGAAAAAAACTGCGTTAAAAAGTTATCAGGAATTTCCGTACGCGGCTTTTCCTCAACGACAAGCTTTTTTTCAGCTTCTTCTTCCTCCTCAATTTGTGAACGTAGCCTGTTGGTCATTTCTTTACCGCTATTCTTAATTTAGCGCTCCGTGCCCTGTTATTGTTACTGATCTCTTCGGCCGATGCAGTGATCGCTCCCCGGCTTACCTGCTCAAAAGGCCTGTTATCATTTCCATAAATATCTTTTTCAACTTCGCCGCTAAACTTGCCTTTGGCAATGAAGTTTTTCACCAGTCTGTCTTCCAATGAATGGTAAGACATTACCACCAGGCGGCCTCCCGAAACCAATACTGCTGCCGACTGGATTAAAAAATCTTTTAATGCTTCCAGCTCCTGGTTTACTTCAATACGCAGCGCCTGGAAAACCTGTGCCAGGTATTTGTTTTCTTTTCCCCGTGGAATCCGGTTTGAAATAGCATTCTTCAAATCGGCGACCGTAACAATAGGCGCATTTAAACGGGCAGTTACAATCGTATTGGCTAGTGATTTCGCGTTTTGTATCTCACCATAGATCCCGAAGATGCGGTGAAGCTCAGCCTCGGAATAATTGTTTACTACTTCCTTTGCACTTAATTCTGACTGCCTGTTCATGCGCATATCCAGTTCCGCATCAAAACGGATAGAAAAACCGCGTTCGGCCTGGTCAAACTGGTACGATGATACACCCAGATCCGCTAATACCCCATCTACCGGCATTGCATCATGCAAACGGCAAAAGTTTTTGAGGTAACGGAAATTCTGATCAATGAAAACAAAACGTTTGTCATTGATTATATTTTGTTTGGCATCGGCATCCTGGTCAAATACCAGCAGCCTGCCTTCGTTGTTTAAATGCTTTAATATTTCGCGCGAATGACCGCCGCCACCAAAGGTTACATCAACATAAGTACCACCAGGTTTAATATTTAAACCCTCAATACATTCTTTCAGCATTACGGGAATATGATATTCGCTCATATTGCATCCCCCTTTCTTTTATCCCCCATTACCTCTTCCGCCAGCGCCGCAAAATTCTCAGGCTCGTTATCAATCATTGCACGGTGTGCCGCCTTGTCCCAAACCTCAATTTTATTTATCTGGCAGGTAAGCACCACGTCGCTTTCAATTCCTGCATAGTCAAGCAACAGCTGTGGCAAGTTTATCCTGCCTGCCGCATCAACTGATAATTCTGTTGCACCACGCGTGAAATATCTTATAAATTCTATGTTTTTGGTTTCGTATTGATTAAGTTTGGCGAGTTCATC
>JAQNCM010000129.1 GCA_029237615.1 Mucilaginibacter sp. | reverse complement strand
CCCGTTCATGCTCTTTCTGTGCAGTTACTACCGGCAGGCCATTGGCGGTTGATACAGATGAACCCAACCGCGTTGCAAACTCTGTTAAACTGATGCAGGTTAAACACTGTGTAATTACTTCGGTTGACCGCGATGACCTTAAAGACGGCGGTTCGATAATTTGGGCTGAAACCATTAACGCCATCCGCAGGGAAAGCCCTGATACCACCCTGGAAACATTGCTGCCCGATTTCAGGGGCATATGGGATAACCTGGAACGTGTGCTGGAAACCAGGCCTGAAGTAGTTTCGCATAACCTCGAAACCGTTAGACGTTTAACAAAAGAAGTACGTATACAGGCAAAATATGACCGCAGCCTTGAATGTTTAAAACATATATCACAGGCAGGGTTACGTACCAAATCAGGAATTATGCTGGGTTTGGGAGAAACTGAAGACGATGTATTGGAAGCCATGAATGACTTGCTGGAAACGGGTGTTCAAATTTTAACGCTTGGACAATATTTACAGCCCACCCGCAGCCATCACCCGGTAATTGATTGGATACACCCTGATCAATTTGAAAAGTACAAACAATTTGGCTTAAATATGGGTTTCAGGTATGTAGAAAGCGGCCCATTGGTACGTTCATCCTACCATGCAGAAAAACATCTGTTTAAAATCTGAAATTCATTTATATCTTCATCTATTGAGCAGAAAAAGAAAAATATCGCTATCGGAAGATGAATTAGTGCTTTCATTAAGAAATCGTGAGAAGATTGCTATAGAAGCGCTTTACGATATGTATTCAGCTTCATTGTACGGTGTTATATCCCGTATTGTTATTGATACTGCCACTTCTGAAGATGTACTGCAGGAAACATTTGTAAAGATCTGGAATTCTTTTTCGGGCTACAGTACCGAAAAAGGACGATTGTTTACCTGGATGGTTAACATTGCCCGAAACCTCGCCATAGATAAAATCCGCTCCAAAGATTTTAAGAACCAAAACAAAAACCAGGAACTTGAAAATAACGTAACTTTCATAGACGAACAAAAAAACACAGTTTACAAACCTGAGCTACTGGGAATTAAAGAATTAGTGGCGACATTAAAACCAGAACAAAGGTCAATTCTTGACCTGGTGTATTTTAAAGGGTATACGCACGTGGAAGCTGCCGACGAATTAGGCATCCCGCTTGGTACTATTAAAACACGTTTAAGAATGGCCATCCAACAACTCAGGAAACATTTTAATTGAAAGTTGGAAAGTGGAAGACATTAACGCATATATCGAATCTGGAATTTTGGAGCTTTACGTTTTGGGGGATGTCTCCCAAGAAGAAAAGTTGCAGGTGGAGGAGATGGCAAAAAATCACCAGGCAATAAAGGCCGAATTGGATGAAATTGAGCGGTCATTGGAATTATATGCTGAAGAAAATGCAATTGAGCCATCAGAAAATTTACGCAGCCGGGTTTTAAATAGCTTGGTTACCAATTTGGGCGATGACAATACTTTTAATAAAAATCCTGTTGAAAACACCGGCAATGTAATTGCTTTTTCTACTCTAAAAACAGGTAGCTTTTATAAATACGCCTTTGCGGCCTGCCTTGCCTTATTGGTAGCAAGCAGCGTGGCCCTGGTTTCGATGTATAACAAGCTCCAACAGTCAAACACGCAATTAGCAGCATTACAACTTGACAAACAACATTTTGCCAGCAGGGTGAACCTGATGGATGAACAGTTGCAGGTATTCCGGGATGCGTCGTTTAAATTTCTGAAATTACAGGCAACGCCTAAGGCACCTGCCGGTGCCAATATAACCATAGCATGGAGCCCCGCAAAAAAGAAGGTAATGATTGATATGGGAACCATGAAAATGCCCATAAATGATAAAAACCATCAATACCAGCTTTGGGCGCTTGTTAACGGTAAGCCGGTTGACCTGGGCGTATTCGATAAGAATCCCGATTCAACCAATATGAAAGAAATGAAACCTGTTGCCCTTGCAGATGCTTTTGCTGTTACGCTTGAACCCCGCGGCGGCAGCGTCACGCCTACCATGGACGAAATGATGGTTGTTGGTAAATTTTAACACGCCGGCAGCTGTTCGATCCTTTATGCCTCTTCAAATTTGTTGATTTTAACAATATTATGTATTTGTCATTTTTTTAATCTTTTTAAACAAATCTTTAACGCGAATTGTTAGTCACATAATTACTATCAAAATAATATCATTTTATTGTCTCATTGTAATAAAACCAAAACTTAGGCGTCATAGGGACGTTAATATCGTAGTACTTGCACCAGGGATAAAGATGAGATCAGTTGGAGCTGCAATACTTGTTAACCTAAAAATTTGAGTATTTAGTTCTTTATAAGATCAGTTAATAGTTATGAAACGGTTGTATAAATACTTGCAGCCGTTTTTTTATGCCATTAGTTTTGCCATGGTAACAGGTAAGCGTGCGGCCAACAAACCAGGAAGTACAACGTTCATCCGGTTGGGTAAGGCAAGTTCATCGCCTGCTTTGCCATGTATGAAAGTCCCGATTATGCATGCGTGTTCTGGGGTGTATTTTTGAGCAAGCAATGAAGTAATTATCCCGGTAAGAACATCGCCCATGCCCCCGGTCGCCATAGCGGGGTTACTGGTAGAATTAAAAAACACCTTGCCCTGCGGCGTTATAACAATCGTAAAATCATTTTTTAACAGGATATAAAGTGACCGCTCTTTTGCTTTTTGTATGCCTGCCTGTATTCGCTGCCACCAATTTTTATGCTCACCAAAAAGCCTGTCAAATTCTTTCATGTGCGGCGTTAAAACGCTGTTTGGTGGAATTGCATCCCAAAGCTCTTTATGTGCGGCCAATAAATTAAGTGCATCTGCATCTATTACTACCGGTTTTTTATAGTTGGCTAAAATATCCGTAAAAAGGGCTAACGAGAATTCATCTTTCCCAAGTCCAGGCCCTATACCCATCGCATTAAAATTATCCCATTCAATAACAGGCACCTCATGGTCTCTTCTTACAATCGCCATAATCTCGGGCATATAGCTATTTAAGGCAGTTAATCCGCTTTGCGGCACACAAGCCGTAGTTAAACCCGAACCTGCGTAAGCGCAGCCAGCAGCGCAAAGCAATGCAGCACCCATCGTTTCTGGTTGGCCGGCAACAATCAGCGCGTGTCCGTAAGTGCCTTTATTGCTAAACCGGTGACGCGATTTAAGCATTTTACGGATATCTTTCTCCTCCACTAACTGGTAGGGCGAACTTAAGGAAGCAATAAATTTTTCATCAAGACCTATATTGACTGTTTCACAGCATTTAATGTAGGAAGCAGACTCAGGCAACAAAAAATTAATTTTGGCCTGCTGAAAGGTAATCACCAAGTCGGTTTTTAAAACGGCCGCATCCGGTTGCATTTCACCATCGGCAAAAAATCCGGTCGGCACATCAACCGCCACAACTGTTTTTCCCAGGCTGTTGATATGGTTAACCAGCCTTTTATAATCACCCTCCAGCGGCTTATTCAAGCCCGTGCCCAATAATGCATCAATTATAATATTAGCCTCTTCATTTGGAAAGCTTTCTTCCCTTCCGATTTCAACCAATGGTATACCAGTTCCCTGCACCCTTTTTAAATTATTGTTAAAATCATCAGATGCCTTATCCGAAAACCGGGCAATTTTAATAGTTAAATTTGTGTATTGATGTACATCAAG
>JAQNCM010000513.1 GCA_029237615.1 Mucilaginibacter sp. | reverse complement strand
AACTATGCCTGTTATGCAAGCTTCGACTACACTGGCGCTCCATTGCGAGTTTTGCTGTACAACTCAGATTACTACGCCGGCAACGGTACACGGTCCAGCACATCCTTCACATTGACGGGGTTGACATCGGACAGCGTCAAGGCGAAGAGGTTGACTGCCGCTAGTGCGCTGTCGAGACCAGACCAGGGCGGGAACCCGTCATTCGGAGGGCAATACTTCAATAACGGTACTTGCACCGTCGGTGGGACAGAAACCTACGAGACCGCAGCTGTTTCATGTGGGCATGCAACATTCACGTTGAAGGCGACGGAGGCTCTATTGGTCTATCTGCAATAGAATGGTCAGTCCACGTAGCGATCATTGCACGATGGAGGCTTTGCAGACCGTGCGGTGGTACCTGGGACGGTATTGCAGCCGTCCAGCAACACACGGTTGCTCTCGCGATGGACGCTGCAGCGGGTAGTAACCAGCTCTGTCGACGTCATTGATTACCGGCAGCCAGTCATTTAAGGTAACCTCCCAAATAGGTCGGACAACCTTCTTGGGCCTTAACCGAGACGTTGCGCGATATGCATCCATTTACTAATGACGATGCTGCTTCGATGGACGCATGGTAAAAGATCCGGAGCGGAGAACATCGGTATTGTCCTGCAGTCATTCGTATGGAAGCTGCACGCAGATACGCATAACCGAACAATGAATCCATATGGAGATCGCCCACGCGAGTTCTTCAGTACTACAGCTGCCTGAGTTGTGGTTGGGGACGCATGCGTGTGTCACAGTTCCTCCCACGTGGCGCGGCCTCTAAGAATATGGAAGCTAGAGGTATGATGCCAACATCCAATCCCGACGAGAAACCTTGTAGTCGCATGTCACCTATCCCTCCGCCGTCAATTGGCGGAACGCGACAAGTCTGAAAACGCATCGTGCGGTTGCTGTTCTCCGCACCATGGAAAAGGTCCGAGATATCGGCTTGCAGCGATCGACGACCACCAACGATGTCATACACGGTACCTCACCGGCCATCTGCTAGCTTTATTAGCAGCAGCCACCTCTCGCACGGACATACCTATGTGTTCACCCTGCAGTGTTTGAACCCTTAGGTCCTTTTATTAATAAGTAATCCAAACTTCCAGACGGGCACCGTCGTCACTACTTCCAGTTATGGAAGTCTGCGCTCGTCTGTATCCGTGCCATGAAGGGTTCGAGCAGGCGGGTTGACCCTCAGTTGTAACGGGCTTCCCGCCGGTCTAGGTCTAGGGGCACAACGGCCCGTCTAACGATCACATATATTGCAGTGGTGATGTCCCTCTCCAGACGAATTCCTTTTAGGCGATAACAACAACCAACTCGTCACTTGACTCACCTTTAGGTGGTTTTCTTCACCTCGTGCTACAAATAATCCGCATCTTCAACATCAGGGCACTTCAATTGTAATCCCGTCAACAGGTTCTGGGACTCGTCCGTACCCGGTACTTGTATTCCCAACCTTCCATTCTGGGATATCAACGCGGCAGGGAACATTGTCACAGATGTGACAATCTTTATACTACCGCTTCCTGTACTACGGCACTTGAAGCTTGAGCGGCCCCAGAAGATTCTGCTCATAGGCATCTTCAGTATCGGCTTCTTTTTAAGTTCCTGCATTCACAACCCGAAGTAACTGGAAGCCAACTGTGTCTCTCTACTAGACCTGCGCGATCTCCATTATCAGGATTCACTACCTCCACCTGTCCGACAACACCACTTGGGATAATGTCGACTCATCCTGCCGGTCAATCACTGAGCTCTGCAGCGCCATTCTTTGCGTCTGTCTGCCAGTACTGAGGCCTCTCATCTCCAAGATTTTCCCTCATCTTGGGTGGTCACACCACAGGAAGGGCTCCAAGAGTTACGAGAATTCCTCTGGCGACGGAACTCACACTCACCGCACCGCTACCGCGACCGTCACGGACAATCGTAAACCATCGAATGTTGATTCCGAGCGGACATTTGTCAACACATCAAACGCGCTCCATACCGAGGATATCGAGCTGCAACGCATCAAGAGCGAAGGTGCCTTCTCCGGTGGCGTCTTTGGTCTGGAAGACTTGAAGATGAAGCAGGACCTCGAGTCAAACAGACACAGTGCCGACAGCGCTCGCGGGAACCGTGCCGGGCCCAGGCTCGCGCCGCCTATTTCACCGGCAGACAAGAGCTCGCGGTTGCTTGGTCTGGAACCGTCGGTCAAGATAGAAATCAAGGCCAGCCCAGCACCCCTGAACCGCCCGAGACTGCGTCAAAGGTGCCTGATCATGGAGTTGCTGTACACAGAGATGTTGTTATACGCGGTGTGAGTGACTGATGATTTCAATGTATGAGGGCGCATCTGTTGATGATGAGGATCGCAGAAAAGCCAATCATTTTCTTTGTTTGGGATACCCATGTACGTTATCAAATAGTTCAAACTAGTATCTAGACAGGGTGGCCTGCGCCCTTGTTCTTAGGCGCTCTCAATGTAGGATAGACGTGTAATCGCCTTCTTAATACGACGCCGCTGATGCTCAGTAAGATCCTCAAGACAGCCGGGCAATGGTGTGTTTTCTGGTTTTGCCGGCTGTGTATGAGTCGCAGGCAAGGCGCTTGTCGAGCACCTGCTAGTAAAGAGAGTGGCTGTAACGGGAGGCATGGCCACCACCCGGCTCGTTGCACAAGGCTCTTTTTGAATACACACCTCGGAGAAACTGGAAGCCAATGCAGAATCTCTCGTGTGGGAAGGGAGTGCCGAGCAACACAGGATTCAATGACGGGCCCGGCGATATCAACATGCCAGTCGATTCCAGAACGTTGAGACACTCGTCGAGGAGGCCGGTACCCAGCGGAAATGTGATGGCCAAGGGGATGAAGGGTGAGAGTCCACTCGATGGAACGGATTTTTCAAATGGCTTCTTCTACCCGCCGGCTGGCGAAAGCCAGCGAGTTTGATTGAGGTGCCGCCATCTGGACACATGATCCAGCTGACCAGCTCAGCGGTTCGCCGTATCTGAGCAGATCGTCGCAGGGAATGTGTGAGTGGAACAAACATCATCGTAACGAGCCAAGCAGTCCATAGGTGCAGGAAGACGGTCAGTGGTATACGAAGTGAGAACGGCGTTGAAGCTTAGAGAGTATATACCATGATCAAAAGCACGATACCAACTAGGCTGCTAGCGATGAAGCTGTCCGAAGTGAGGACCCATTCCGAGAATGAGCTGGACAAGTGAGATTATGTGTAGTTAGAACAATCTTGCATTGTGACT
>JAQNCM010000109.1 GCA_029237615.1 Mucilaginibacter sp. | reverse complement strand
TGCTACTTGAAATAGTAGGCAAACCTATCTGGTGGATATTTTTATTTTTAATCCCCTGCGTAAATTTTATTTTTATTATTTGGACGGTAAATTTATTAAGTAAAAGTTTTGGGAAAGATGAAGGTTTTACTATCGGCCTGCTTCTTTTAGGCTTCATTTTTTACCCGATATTGGGCTTTGGAGGTGCGCAATACCTGGGGCCGGCAGCTTCTGAAGCTGTTGGATTAAAGGCCACTCCGTTTAACAGCTCGGGTTACAAAGATCCTTTTAATAACAACCCGCAAGCATAGTGCTTACAAAAAATATTGTTGGCTTAAATTTATTTTGCAGTCAGTTTGTTTTAGTAAACTGGCTGCAAAATCATTTAATACATTGCCCTTTTAAATCCCTAACTGGCATAGATTGCCCCGGCTGCGGCTTTCAGCGTTCTGTGTTAGCCTTTATTCAAGGAGATTTCTATAAAAGTTTTTCCCTTTATCCTGCAACTGTTCCTTTAATCTTGTTTTTTCTTTATGGAATAGCTGATAAACACTTAAAATTAGATACCAGTAGCAGCATCGTTAAAAAAGCGATGTTTATTTTTAATGGAAGTATTATAACCCTTAGCTATATTGTTAAGCTTTGGAGTTATGCGCATTATAAAACATCGGCCTGAGCGGTAAGGTGACTGTAATCTTTTATAATGGTTTGTAAAAAAAGCATGCTGTTCATATTTGGCGGCAGCGACACAGATAAATGCTCTCTTATTTTATCAGCCATATTGTAAACAAGTACGTCATTGCCCGTTTTTAAATAATTTTCAATTACTTCATGTATCAATGCTATGTCTGGATCACTTAACTGGCTCGACTGTGTAAACACCGGCTGATAAGTATCATCAACGGCATAGAAAATTATATTATTCATTGTTGACCTTGGTATGGTTCTGATAACGGCAGTTCCGGCAACTAAATCACCAATACGCTGCCCGTTATCTGTCAATATGATGGTAACAAGTCCCGCGTAATTTGATGTTTGTGATTAATCTATTATCCAGATAAGCGAGCTTAACAGATTCTGGCTTAATCTGGGCCTTGTTCCATCTAAACTGATCACACTTATTTTCATTATTCTTTTCCCCAGGCTTTGTCCGTTAAAAAGGCTTTCGCAAACAAGGTCATAAAAAAGCAGCATTACCCCTACTACAATAAAATACACACCAATGCCGCCACTGCTGTTAAATAAACTTACTGATAAAATACCACCTATAATACAAAGTGCGACAAAAATGCCCAGATCAATTATGTAGGCTAAAATCCGTTCACCAAGGCCCCCTATTTCATAATCTATATCAATATTTTGCGCCGTATGTACTGTAATTACTTCCATCTTTAACAAATATAAAATTGTTCGGGAGATTTATAGTTGCAGTTTAAAGTTTTATGATAATTTTAAAGAAAAATAAAACGCTATATGCGCGAAGCCTTGTTTATAAAACAAAATACCCAAAGGTGGAAAGATTATGAAAATTTAAAAGCAGCAGGGCCTGATGAGCTTGCCGAATCTTTCGTCAGCATAACTGACGACCTGGCCTATGCCAAAACGTTTTATCCAAAATCAAATACTACCAAATATTTAAACGGGCTTGCAGCAACCTTTCACCAAACCATCTACAAGAACAAGAAGGAGAAAACCAGCAGGTTTATTAGTTTCTGGAAATATGAATTGCCCATGATTTTTTATAAACACCGCAAACCCTTATTGTATTCATTTTTGTTTTTTATGGTCTTTAGCCTGATAGGGGCACTTTCTGCAAAGTATGATAATAACTTTATCAGGCTTATATTAGGGGATGAATACATGAACAAAACCAATGAAAACATTGCAAAGGGTGATCCATTTGGAGTATATAAACAAGGCAACTCATTTTTAATGTTCATCCAGATAGCATTTAATAATATTAAGGTGGAATTAATAACGTTTGTAATGGGCATTATTTTTTCGGCAGGAAGCATTTATCAATTAATGCTCAACGGGGTTATGCTTGGATCATTTGAATATTACTTTTTTAGCAGAGGCCTGGGCTGGCAGTCCATACTGGTAATATGGCTGCACGGAACACTTGAAATATCCGCTATTATATTGGCGGGCGGTGCGGGATTGATACTTGGCAACAGTTTGTTGTTTCCAAAAACCTATAAAAGGATCGTATCCATAAAGAATGGTGCTAAAGATGGGTTAAAGATTGGCATCGGCCTCATACCTATATTTTTAACCGCTGCCTTTTTTGAAGGGTTTGTTACCCGGCATACCGAAATGCCTGTTTGGCTCAGCCTTACAATTTTAATTTCATCTTTATCATTTATTATATGGTATGTGATACTATACCCCGCAAGTTTAAACCGAAAAACACATCACAATAACCCCTAAATTAATGAAACAACCTATTGAACTTAGACACCTCCGCGATTTTGGCCAGATCATCAGCGACTCGTTTACTTTTCTAAAAGAGAATTTTAAACCGTTATTTAAAGCGTTAATTATAATTTGTGGCTTTTTTATAATTATAAGTACCGCTTCAACGGTATTTACCTATTTAAATATGCCCATCTTTTCAAGGTTTGATCCCGGTTCTTATAATGCTGCTTTAAGACCGGCCTCTTATATTTTCGCAGCTTTTTTGAACGCTTTCTTTTTAATGATCACACACCTGTTTATTTATTTAGTTACATTGTGTTACATTTCTGTTTATCTGCAAAAAAATAATAACACTCCCACTTTGGCAGAAGTTTGGGGGTATTTTAAATATTATTTTTTCAGGGTGCTGGGCAGTGGAATCCTGATATTTTTGCTGGTCGTTATCGGTTTTGTACTCTGTATTATTCCCGGACTTTACCTGTTTCCTATTACTTACCTTATCATTCCCATTATTGTTATTGAAAACTCCTCATTCCGGTATGCATTTAACAAAAGTTTCCGGCTTATTAAAGATAATTGGTGGCTTGTATTTGGTGTAATTTTCATCATGTCGTTAATAGTAGGAGTAGCAGGTGCAATTGTCAACATTCCAATAACCAGTATTACCATGGGAAGCAAGCTGTTATCGCTCAAAAGCATTACTGTGCCCGTTATTGTAATTTTCAGCATCCTGCGCAACCTATTGTTACTTGCTTATATTTTGCCCGCTATAGCTACGTGCCTGTGTTATTTTAACCTGGAAGAAGAGAAAAATGGTACCGGCCTGCTTGATCGTATAGCTAAATTAGGCGTAAATCCCGATAACAATTCAACCTTGCCTACCGAAGAATATTAAATTTATGCCAAAATTATTTGCTGCTGTCCTTACCCTGATGCTTACATTTTTTTTGTTAAGTACGGCGTTTGCAGTTAGTAAACAACCTGCAAAAATCAAAACTGATACTTCAAAAATTCAGGTCAAAAGTTTTGATGCACATGCTATAGCTAAATTTAGGGTTAATAAGGTTTTTAAATACAACGGGAACGCTCGTGAGGAAGTTTCGATATGGGATGTGTTTTGGGATTGGTTGTGGAATGCCATTGGCAATTTTTTCAACCGTATTCCATTTGGAGGAACCGTAGTAAAATACTTTTTCTTAGCTGCAGCTGCAACACTTTTGATCTTTGTAATATTCAAATCGCTGGGAATTGATCCGGTCCGGATTTTACGCGGCGAATCTCCAAAAACAAATGTTCCATATAGCGAATCACTCGAAAATATTCATGAAATAAATTTCGATGATGAAATTGAAAAAGCAATCACACTGCACAATTACCGCCTTGCTGTAAGATTACAATATTTAAAATGCTTAAAACAGTTAAGCGATAACAACCTGATCCATTGGCAGATTGATAAAACTAACGCTGCTTATTTGTATGAATTGCAAGACCCGGAGCAAAAACAAATTTTCAGCTTACTTACCAAACAATTTGAATATGCGTGGTATGGCAACTTTATAATTGATAAACAGGCTTTTAATGGCATTAATCAATTATTTCAAACTTTTAAAAATCGCCTGCCATGAAAAGTTTGAAATTATATTTAATAGTCGGGGGCGTATTATTTCTTATTTATATTGTTGCACAGTTTAACCGTCCAAAAAAAATTGACTGGACCACTACTTTAAGTAATAAAGACAAAATACCTTTTGGCGCTTATATCTTAAATAACCGCCTGAACGATATTTTTAAAGGTTCGAAAATAATCACCTACCGGCAACCCGTTTACAATGTAATAGCTGAAGATTCGATATCCAATTCGCCCTACCTGATTATTTGCCCGGAGATAGAGCTATCGGCAGCCGACTATAAGCAATTGGTTAAATATATAAAAGCAGGCAATGATGTTTTTATCTCAGCGCAATATTTTGGAAGGTTACTCAAAAAAAACCTGGACATCAGCACGGAGTATTTATATACCGTACAACAGAAAAACATGCCGGTAAGGTTCCTTAATCCTGCTTTAGATCCGAAAAGGCTTTACAACATAGACAAAGGTATCGGGAATATTTACTTCAATAGTTTTGATACTTTACACACGGTTGTTATCGGCGAAAATGCAGATCATCAGGCTAACTTCATAAAGTACAGCTTTGGCAAGGGCTCATTATACCTTATGTCCAATCCAAAGTTTTTTAGTAATTATAGTTTACTTAACACCCAGGGTGCCGCCTATGCTGCCACTGCACTGTCATTTATAAAAAGCACTAACAGGTTGGTTGTTGACGAATATTATTCGCAGGGTAATGGCGGGAACGCTTCACCGATGCGGGTGTTTTTAAGTAATCCAACGTTACAATGGGCTTATTATATTGCTATTTTCAGTTTGCTGATCTTTGTTCTTTTTGAAATGAAGCGCAGGCAGCGCATTATCCCGGTTATTGAACCATTAAGCAATTCAACCTTAGAATTTGTTACCGTTGTGGGGCAAGTTTATTACGAAAAGCGGGACAATGTTAATATAGCCCAAAAAAAGATTCTTTATTTTTTAGAATACGTGCGGGAGGAGTACCAGTTAAAAACCAATAAACTGGATGATGAATTTGTGGAGAAGCTTACTGCAAAACTCGATATTAAACGTTCGCTGGCAAATGAACTGGTTAATTATATTAAATATATCACCGTACAAGACAGGATTACTGATCACGAACTAATCGAACTAAACCAACTCATAGAACAATTTTATATCAAATCCAGGTAAATATGGAAGAGGAAATATTTGAACAAAGAACAGACCTGAGCAAGCTCAATATCGCTGTTGAACAAATAAAGGCAACAATTGCCAAAATAATTGTTGGTCAGCAGGAAAGTATTGACCTGCTTATTGCAGGCATACTTGCAGACGGGCATATTTTAATTGAAGGCGTCCCCGGCGTTGCCAAAACCCTAACGGCAAAACTGATCGCAAAATCAATTGAAGCAAAATATTCACGTATTCAGTTTACCCCCGATCTGATGCCCTCGGACATTTTAGGTACCTCGGTATTTAACCCGAAAACTGCTGATTTCGAATTTAAACATGGCCCCATCTTTGGCAATATCATTCTGATTGATGAAATAAACCGGGCGCCCGCTAAAACTCAATCGGCCTTATTTGAGGTGATGGAAGAACGCCAGCTAACTATAGATGGGAAAACCTATAAAATGGAGGAGCCGTTTACTGTTTTGGCCACGCAAAACCCGGTGGAGCATGAGGGAACTTACCGGTTGCCGGAAGCCCAGCTGGACCGTTTTATGTTTAAAATAGAAATAAAATATCCATCGCTTGATGAAGAAATAGCCATTATTACCAGGCAGCATCAGCATAAAACAACCGATCAGCTTAATGAGGTTACATCCGTATTATCCGGCAGTGACATAGGTGCGCTGCGCCAACAGGTTTTAGCTTTTCACGTAGACGAAAAACTATTGATCTATGTTGCTAAGATCATCCACGAAAGCCGCAACAATAAGTCATTGTACCTGGGCGGATCACCGCGCGCTTCATTGGCTATTGTAAATTCGGCAAAGGCCATAGCTGCAATTAAAGGCCGTGATTTTATCACACCTGACGATATTATTTATGTTGCTGCACCTGTGTTAAGGCATCGCATTATGCTTACTCCAGAAAAAGAGATGGAAGGTGTAACGCCCGATGATGTGATAGCGCAGCTTATTCAAAAAATTGAAGTTCCGAGATAAAGCGAAGGTAAAAGACGAAAGCTGAAAGGTAAAAGCTAAAAAAATTCAAAGCCGGTCAACGTTTAATTATTATATCTGCGTGAAAAAGATATTCAGCTTATTTTATAAAAACCTGTTTTTAACCAACCGCCTGTTTACCGGCCTCGGCTGCTGCGTGGTGATGTTTATGCTTGATTTCTTTTTTCCATGGCTTGGCGTGATACCCGAACTGGTATTTTACACGCTGCTGCTACTCACTTTTGTCGACCTGGTAATGCTCTATCGAACCAAAAAAGGGGTATTTGCAAAACGCCATGCACCCGAGCGGTTAAGCAACAGTGATGATAATCAATTGGGTATTTATATTGAAAACTGGTATCCTTTTAATATCAGTGTTGGAATTATTGATGAAATTCCATTCCAGTTTCAAAAAAGAGATATTTGGTTTAAAACCGATTTGACGCCCCGGCAGCGTAAACTCATCAATTATGTTTTACGACCTACCAAACGGGGCGAGTACGAATTTGGCTGCGTCAGGGTATTTGTTAAATCACAGTTGGGGTTAATAAGGCGCCGGTATAATTTCCATCAGGCCGAGACCCTGCCGGTTTACCCTTCGTTTTTGCAGATGCGTAAGTTTGAATTAATGGCGATCTCCAATAGTTTAACTGATATAGGAATAAAAAAGATACGTCGGCTAGGCCATAGCCTTGAATTTGAACAGGTAAAAAATTATGTACCGGGCGATGACTACCGCACCATAAACTGGAAAGCCACTGCACGGCAGGGCAACTTAATGACCAACGCTTATACCGATGAAAAATCGCAGCATGTGTATTGTGTGATTGAAAAATCAAGGGCGATGAAAATGCCTTTTGACGGTTTGAGCCTGTTGGATTACGCAATAAATGCCAGCCTGGTATTATCAAAAGTGGCATTATTAAAAGAAGATAAAGCCGGACTGATCACCGTGGCCGAAAAAATAGGCGCAGTAATACCCGCCGATAAGCGTCCCACACAGATCAATAAAATACTGGAAGTTTTATATAAAGAAAAAACCCGCTACCTGGAAACCAACATGGAGCTGCTTTATGCAACCATCCGCAGCGTAATTAAACAGCGCAGCCTTGTCGTATTTTTTACCAACTACGAAAGTATGTCGGCCCTGCAAAGGCAGCTTCCTTTTTTAAAGAGGATCGCGAAATTCCACCTGTTACTGGTTGTGTTTTTTGAAAATACCGAGCTCAAAAAAGTAAGCGAAACCATTGCAGGTGATGTGGAAGGAATTTATATAAAAACCATTGCCGAGAAGTTCGCATATGATAAAAAGCTAATAGTTAAAGAGCTGGCGAAACATAATATCCAGTCTATTTTAACCACGCCGCAAAACCTAACCATCAATACCATTAATCGCTACCTGGAGCTTAAAGCAAAACAAAGAATTTAGCAGAGAGCCAGGAATCAAGATGTCAAGAGGTACAGTCAAGATTTAAGATAACGAAAAGAGATCGAATACTTTAAATCTGCAGACATAATGGCTATTAGCTATTCTTTTATAATCTTGTTTCTTGACTCTTATCATCCCGAATCTCTTCCCCTATCCTGCTTTAGGGAAAGCAATACCGGCGGCACCAAGGTTCTTAAATATTTTTTCGAGGAGCGCCATTTTAACTGTTAAAAAATTAGATGGCTCAACCCAAACGTTTATGGTAAGCTTAATGCTGTCTATTTCCATTGCTATAAGCCCTACCCTTACCGGCGGGTCACTTAATATATTTTCTGTTGATTTGATCGCATCCAGGATGATTTGCTTGGCCTTATCGAAATCTGCCGCATAGGCCAGCTTTATTTCAAAATCCAAACGCCGTGTATTTTCCCGGCTTACATTTACTATCACCTCATTAAATAATTTCCCGTTAGGAATAATAATGGTTTTATTGTCAATGGTAAGCAATACCGTATAAAATATCTGGATGGAAACCACCTTGCCTTCCTGGCTTTGAGCCTGGATATAATCATCTATATTAAATGGCTTCAATAAAAGTATCAGCACCCCACCTGCAAAATTTTGAAAGGTACCTGATAAAGCCAAACCTGCTGCAACACTGAATGCCCCTATTATGGTGGTAAACACAGTCATGTGCAAACCGATTATTTCCATTACGGAAATTATTAACAAGATATATAAAGCAGTAATGGTTAAACTTAAAAAGAAGGGCTGTAAGGATGAGTGGACTTTTCTTTTGCTCATCCGTTCGCGCAAGCGTGACCGAAGAAGCTTAATGACCCAAAGGCCGATAAAAAAAACTATTATTCCGAATAACAGGTTAGGGCCGTATGTGAATAAATAGTCGTAGGCGCGGTCGTAAATTTTTTGAAGCTTCATAAAGAAGCTAAATTAGCAAATTTATTACTTCCCGTATATAGTAATAAAAAGTTCGGGGCCTTTAAAAAATACCCATTCTACTATTTGGTTCTGCAGATATTTTGTTGTTTCAGTCAGATGTTTCATAATACTCGTCTTTATTCAAATGCCATGCCTAATAACTTGCTTTTGATCTCGGATACAAAACTACCCCATAATGTAATGCAAAAAATACCTAATCAATCATTTGATTAATATATGACCGTCTGTTTACCTTTAAATGACCAAACAAAAGCCTTGTAAAATAAAATCCCTGTCTACAAAAGCAGACAGGGATTTTTGTTAAGTATCTAGTCTTGAGTCCAAAGTTCCAGCTTCTGAGGCTTTCTTTTGAACTTTGACTTTTGAATTTTGACTTTGGACAGAATTACATCATGCCGCCCATGCCGCCGCCGCCCATTGGTGGGCCACCGGCTGGAGCATCTTCAGGATCGTCAGCCAATACACACTCTGTTGTTAACAACATGGCTGCAATTGAAGCTGCGTTCTCTAAGGCAACACGACCTACTTTAGTTGGGTCGATAACACCTGCACCGATCAGGTTTTCATATTTATCTGTGCGGGCATTGTAACCAAAGTCTGCTTTGCCTTCTTTTACCTTTTGAACTACGATTGAACCTTCAATACCTGCGTTTTCACAGATTTGACGTAAAGGCTCTTCGATAGCACGACGGATGATCTGGATACCAGTATTTTCGTCTTCGTT
>JAQNCM010000104.1 GCA_029237615.1 Mucilaginibacter sp. | reverse complement strand
AGACTTCCGAAGTTTTAAAAACTTCGGAAGTCTTTCTCTCACTTACAACTTATAACTCACAACTTTCTCTATTGCAACAATAGCTTCATATTGATCCCAAAGTTGGTGAATGCGGTATTAAATGTTTGAGACGTGTAAGGCCTTGTTATATTTGAATCATAAAATAAGCTCAGGTTAAAACGCTGGTTAATTACATAATCAACTGTTGGCCTAACCGTAATATTTTGCGCACCCGATGATACCTGGGCTGCCAGTTGATCTGCCTGGTAAATAAGAGTTTTATTATCCTGCAGCGAGAAATCCACCTTAAAGTTTACATCGTTATTTTGTTTGGTACCACTAAACCAGCCAAACGGAAATCTGAAATTTTTGGTGTGATAACCCCAGCCAAAAACCAAAACATTTTGATTTTGCTGCGCAAGCTGGCTGTTCAACACACTCAGATTTAACGACCTGCTTTGACGGTATTCCAGCGTTGCCGTCATACTGTTTTTAAACCGGGCATTAAAGCCGATTAATGGCACAAACTGTTCAAAAATAGTTACTGATGAAAATTGGTAAAGCGGTAAAAAGTCATTATTGGCATCCCTTGAACTTACTGCCCCGTTGCCTGCCTGGTATTGCAGTAATGTAGTGTAGCCGCCCACATTGTATGACGAACGGTAGCCATGCGTAACATCAAAAGAATCAAAAATATCGCTAAAGAACGGAATGCGGCTTAGGCCATTATAGGTTAACTGCCAATTGGGAATAGGAATATTAGGAAATTGACTCAAGTTGGATGATGTGGCATTTTTACCCGTGTATGCAGCCAAAAATGCAGGGATCACCACATTTTGCGAGTTAGCGCTGTAACCATCGGCGTAACCGCCAACAGGCAGGCCGGTAGAATTTGGATTAAGCCGCCCCTGCCTTTGTGAAATTATAGCGCGGTCGGTCATAAATTGCTGGTATGTTGGCGATGTATTGTTGATCCCGCTTATTTTTGCGAAAGCAGTACCGATGGTTAAATAGGAAATGCTGTAATCTCCGGTTGTTACCGGGTTATAACTTTGAACATTACTTGATCCGTCAATCGATTTAAAATTGGTTTGGTAGGTATGGTCCTGAATTTTAAAGGCTGTCAGCTCAATCCGCAGGCCTTTAATAGGCTCAATTGTGCTTTTTAAATGCAGGTCTTCATTTACTGTTGTTACATACAACTGGTTTTGAAGTGTATCAGTGCTGATCCATCTGTTTGCAAGTGCGGTTTGCCGTAAATCAGCCTGGCTTCCTAATAAAAACCCTATGCCGGGCGAATTATATGTCAGATCCTGACCCAAAAAAGTTGACTGCGGAAGGTATCCCGGAATAAACGTACCATCAGTTTTTGTATAAGTTCCGCTAACATTTTTTATACTGGTTAATAACCCAATAAAAAACTGGCTCCACGGATCCAGGTCCTTATTAGTTTTTGCTTTTTTCAAAAACGGAAACTTATTATAAAACCCGTCAAAATTCAATGACGGATTAAGCTGAACTGTTCGCGAGTTTTGAATGCTGTTACCAACATTAAACTGCGGATTATTAATGGCAAAAAGCGGTTGTGCCTGCCAGGTAAAATGGGTGCTGTAATGTGCAATTAAAGTTACCCAATCCATACCCGGTATCTTGTTGATAGGTGCGGTATAATTAAAATTCAAGGTATGGTTGTAGTTGGTTGTACGCCCTAACTTTAAAATATTATTCCATAGGGTATCCACTTTTAAGCCGTTTATACGGCCGGCCGGCTCATCAATGGTTGAGAGATTGGTGGCATCAAAATCCATGGTGAGCGATTTGGACAAGTTCCACCCAATACCATACACCCTGTTAACGGTAAATATTTTATCAAATGTGGTAGGTATCGGGATATAGTTACTCGGGTCATTGTTACGCAGCGTATTCTCCGAGTAAAAACGATCAAAACTGATACTAAAATTCAACCTTGAAGGTAACAGACTATAATTGATATCGCGCAGCAAAGCCAACGTATTCTTTTTGATGATTTTGCTAAACGGACTATAATACTTTGGCTGATTCGAGAAATTGTAAGCAAAAGCAACCCTATAGGTCTTCTCAAAATCATTCAGGGTTGTAAAATCGTGATGCTGATATTCGGTATAAGCAACGGTTGCGTTCCAGTTTTCAATGTCATAAACGTGATTTGGCGCTTTCGCATCGGTTTTTGCTTTATGAACATTGGTTAAATTAATGCTTTTACGCTGTGTATAATCTTCGGCAGCGTTCTGGATAGAATCCCGCTTTTTGGTAGTTGGGGCGGCGTTAAGTGATTGCTTTAATAATACATCCCCCGATGCAGGATCGTACAGCGGCGTGCTGATCTGCTTTGATACATCTATATATGCCGGGATATGCATTCCGCTTTTATCCGGAAAGAATTTTCCGAGTTCAACATTGGCTGCTACATCGTAACCTGTCACGTCATAAAGGCTGCGGTCTCCGATTTTTGAGTCCAGTGTACCAAAACCTACGGAAGTTTTGTTGGCCGATATGGTTACATCGGCAAAATCTGCCAGTTTCGCATTTACCCTGCCTATTGCCGCCCATCCACCCTGTTCATTAAAATTCGTCAGGCGCAGCTCATCAAACCAAACTGTTGCTGTTTTATCAAGACCGTCATCCGTACTTGCAGTGGCGGGTGTTCTTAATGGATTACGTACGCCCAGCATAACTGTTGAAACTTTGCTCAGGTCGGGCTGGCCTACAATGGTAATTTTGTTATGCCCGTCAACCAACGTAAATGGCAGCGTCAATGGCCAGGGTTGTCCGTTATATTTGGCATTGTTACGGGCAAGCTTAGCATTCGTCAATAAAGAAAGCTGGATATTGAACTGATTTGCTGCCGGCCATATAGCGTTGGGATCCGAGGTGCCGGGCTGAGTGATTGTAAGCGGTATTTCGTACTCATAATAATTATTTACATAATCGGCTCCCAAACGGATAAATGCGCTTACATCGTTATTTCTTAAAGTCGTTCCTTCGGCATGTATAAACATTTGCAGTTGCTTATACTGTCTTAAATCGTTATTGAACAACCGGAAAGCGGCTCTTGAATAACCGTCACGCAGCGTTGACACCAGCTCTGACAGGGACTGTTCATTTAATTTGGTAACAGTTTGTATGTTGTTATAATTGGTTTGCCGCTGGATACCAGGAGGCACAACATAAGGTATAGGAGTGCGGTTTCCATTCTGTTCAATATTTACCGTTTCCACGTCAATTGTTGAGTTATCAAGCGGCGGATTAATAAGGGATGGATCGGCTATTACGTTTACCGGGTTCTTTTCCAAATTAAAAGCCCGCCATTCACCCCGCACCAGCTGTAAAGTGGCAAAACGAAGTATTGCTGTATCCGCAAAGCCGGTCATAAACATCCGCATATAACGGATAGATTTAAAATCCTGGATGCCTCCAACTGTTGAGGTAGGAGAATTTATAGGTACCCGAAACTGGTACCAGGTAACGGCCTGCGTAGTACCGTTGACTAGTTTTACGTTAGATGTAACTTTATCGGTAACAAAGTTTTGGCCAACCACCATGTCCTTTTTACGAATTGATACCTGGTACTGAAAGTATTCATCATCCTGGTCCATGTTATTATCATGATTAATATCCTCCCCGTCGGGTATTGAAGCAGCGGCAGATGTTTGCAGGCCCAATAATGCCTGTGATTGCTGTGCCGTTGGCGAGTTGCCATCCGTACCGTTATAGCGGCTGTAGCGTTGTAAAATACCTGCTCCTGCCCTATCCAAAGCCGGGCCCTGGTAGTATTGATAGTCATCTGATGAAGGGTCGGCTGCAAAGCTGCTTGCCGCCGCCGGCGATAATTGTCCTTTTGCCTGCTGAACTACGGTAGCAAATTTTGTTTGTTCGTCAGCGTCATTTAAACCATCCAAACCCACATCCTGCAGCTTGCGCACATTTGGATTACTGTCGAATGAATTTACAACCGGTTGCAATTTGCTGACCCTGCCCCAGGCAGTTTCACCTACGGTGCTGAAATTACCATCAGCCGGCAAACTATTTTCCAAACTTTTTTGACCATCCTTCAATATATCCTCTGAGATATTACCAAGGTTAAAATACAGATCGCCTCCTTCTGAATTAGGTTTATAAATAAAAGGATCAAGCACCCAAAATTCAATGTATTGCACATTTAATGCTTCAAAATCATTTGAGTTTATCCCTCTGAAAATCCCGCCCCAACGGGTTTTCGGGCTTTGCAACGTTCCGTCATTGTTTATGCCGGCTGTTGTGTAGTTATAAGGGCCGCGTGCCATCGGATAAAACGAAAGGTCGAAGGTGGAAATAGGCAGAGGCTGGCCCGTAGGAGACTGTTTATAAGGAAATACTTCGGTTTCAAGCACCTGCCTCACATAGTGATTTGAAAGCTCCGTACGGTTAACAGGAATGGTACTACCTGTATAAAAAATAGGATCGATATTATAAAAAGACAGCCGGGCGCGGTTAAAGCCGTAGCTGAGGTCATTAAACGCCTGCGATTCCGGAAATTGCTGCGGCGTACCTGATATCTGCCAGCCGTTAAAATTGTTTACTGAAATAACCGATTGGCTGTTTTCAAAATCATCCAGATAGGAAGTGCCGTTTTTTGAACCGGCAAAATTAAGCACCGCCGGGGTACCGGGCACCAGCCGGGCAAATTCTCCACTAAAGTTTAACGAAGAAGGTACTTTGGTATGTACGAAAGGTATTTTATCAACCAGCCTGGTTAAAAACCTTGAAGACGAATTGTAGTTGGCGTCAAACCCATACATGGTATTTGAAATTGACTCCTGCCCGATTATTTCATTTTGCGTTATTGGCTGCTCCGTTATGTGCATTATTGTTGCACCCAGGTTTAGCTTATCATTAACGTGATAATTTAACCGCGCGCCATAGAGTGATTTTTGTTGTACACCAAATAATTCATTGTTTTCTACAGTAACCGTAATAGGCTGGCCAGACGAAAGCAAAGCCTGGTTAAGAATACGGATACGGCCGGCATTATAATCAACCGTAAAATCAGTTCCTTCAACCAGTTTTATAGCGCCTGCCGTTACTGTTACGGAGCCCTGGGGTATGTTAACCGCGTTTAACTGGTAATCTGATCCGCCGGTGGAAGAATAAGTTCCCTGTATTGTATACCGGTTTAACTGCGGAAAGAATTGCTGGGCAATAGTTTGGGTCGAATCATAAAGGGGCTGATAAACATACCGGCTTTTCAGGTCCTGTTCACCAGCGGTAAACCTATTGGCCAGATCGACCCCGAAGGGTTGAAGCTCGGGAAAAATGACCAATCCGTTTTGCGAATCAATTGTTATTCCTTCTAAAAAGTCAAAAGCACCATCGGGCTGTTTATTATTTTGTGCATCAAGGTTATCCAGGTTGGCTAACTGTATCCACAATTTGCTTTTGGTATTCTGCCCTTCCTGCATTATTTCCTCCGGGATGCCGGTTTTATCATTAAGCCGGGTTATGTTCAGCCTGAAATTATTTGGACTTATCTGGAATGCATTTAGCGAATAGATGTTTTTCAGCATCAGGTTCCAGGTAGGGAGGTTGGTTTTTAACAACTGATTTTTTAGCAGTTTAACATATAATACTTTGGGCGTATTGGGATCAACCGGTACATCGCTTGAAAATTCACCAACCTGGTATTGCACCCCATTATAAGTGTATTGATAAGCAACACCCAGCACTTCGTCATTATTAAGGGGATAATTAAGTGAGATATATCCAAGTTGTGGGTGCAGGGTGTATTCTTTAGTGGTTAACAACCGGGCATAGGTTAACTTTGCATAGTTATTTGCTGCACCCGAAGACGCAAAATATGAGGCTATCGTATTCTGGGGATCATTTGTAAACCGTGTAGCTGCCGGCAAATTATTAAGCA
>JAQNCM010000474.1 GCA_029237615.1 Mucilaginibacter sp. | reverse complement strand
TGCAGCACCTGTTGCACCGTCAACCACACGATGGTCGCAGCTTAGGGTTACCTTCATCACATTACCCGGTACCACCTCACCGTTTTTAACTACCGGCACCTGTTGTATACCGCTTACTGAAAGGATACAGGCATTTGGCGTGTTAATAATAGCGGTAAACTCATCAACCCCGAACATACCTAGGTTGGATATGGTAAAAGTTGAACCTTCCATTTCGTTAGGCTGTAGTTTTTTAGATTTCGCTTTAGCGGCAAAGTCCTTTACTTCGGCGCTGATGCGGCTCATCGATTTGCCATCGGCAAATTTTATAACCGGTACCAGCAGGCCTTCATCAACCGCTACAGCAACGCCAATGTGCACATGTTCGTTGGTGCGGATGGTATCGCCCATAAATGATGAATTAATGGCAGGGTGTTGTTTTAGGGCAACAGCGCATGCTTTTAATACAAAATCGTTAAATGATATTTTAACCGGGGCCACTTCATTGATGCGGGTGCGTGCCTTAATAGCCTCGTCCATATCAATGCTCATGGTCACGTAGAAATGCGGAGCAGTAAACAAGCTTTCAGACAAACGTCTGCTGATTGCCTTACGCATCTGGCTAACGGCCTTCTCGGTATATTTTTCTTCTCCTGTATACGCAGGAAGCGGAGCAGTTTTAGGAACGGCAGCGACAGGCTGTGCAGCAGCTGCGGTAGCGCTACTGCTACTCTCACCTGCTACTGGTGCCGGTACTGATTTGGCAGCAGGTACATAAGCTTCCACATCCTTCTTTACTATACGGCCACCTTCGGCAGAGCCTTTTACATCATTAAGGTTGATGCCTTTTTCCCTGGCAATTTTACGTGCCAGCGGTGATGCCTTTATACGGCTATCATCTTCAGATGAGCTTTCTGTAGAGCTATCACTCAATTCCTCTGCGGTAGCAGATGCTTCAGCAACTTCGGCTGTTTTAGCTGCCGGAGCTTCGTCGTCCTCTAATAATGGGGTAATATCGGTTCCTGCTTTACCAACAATAGCAATAATTCCGTTTACGGGTGCAGCTTCGCCTTCTTTCGGGCCGATATATAAAAGTGTTCCGGCTTCGTAGCCTACTACTTCCATAGTAGCTTTATCTGTTTCAACATCGGCAAGTGAATCATCAGATTTTACTGTATCACCTACTTTAAAGTTCCATTTGTTTATAACCCCTTCGGTCATAGTATCGCTAAGGGCAGGCATACGAATCACTGTAGCAGGGATGCTTGTTTTATCAATCTTCGGTTTAGCTTCGACAGCTTCCTGCGGTTTTTTGTCTTCGGCAGCTTTTGGTGCTTTACCTTTTGCAGCTTCAGGTTGTTCTTCCTTTGGTATTTCGGCAGCGGGCACTTCTTTCTTTTCAGCAGTTACTTCGGCAACGCCGGCAAGAGCGGCTTTGTAATCCTCTCCTTCAGCACCTAAAACAGCAATCACTGCATCAACCGGAACAGCTTTACCTTCTTCAACACCAATAAAAAGCACGGTGCCATCCTGGTACGATTCGAAATCCATCGTGGCTTTATCAGTTTCAATCTCGGCCAACACATCACCGGACTTTACCTTATCGCCCACTTTTTTATGCCATTTAGCCAATACCCCTTCAGTCATGGTATCGCTCATTTTAGGCATTTTAACTACTTCAGCCATATATTAATTGATCAATAGTTCTTTTGTATTCAGTTTAAATGTAATGATTAACTCATTATAAAAGGGTAATCTTTTTCAACATATACGTCGGTGTAAAGCTCTTCAGCTTCCGGCCATGGCGATTCTTCCGCAAATTTAACTGATTCATCTACCTCAGCCTTCACTTTAGCTTCTATTTCCTCAAACCATTTTTCATCAGCATAGCCTTCTGAAAGTATCATATGTTTAGTAAGCTCTATTGGGTCTTTCGCCTTGTATGATTCCAGTTCTTCCTTGGTACGGTATTTTTGTGGGTCAGACATAGAATGTCCCTTATAGCGGTAAGTGCGCATTTCAAGGAAAGTGGGGCCTTCGCCATTGCGTGCACGCTGAACAGCTTCGTCCATCGCTTTATGCACCGCTGCAGGGTCCATACCATCTACTGGGGAAGAAGGAATGCCATACGGCAAGCCTAATTTATAAATATCTGTTTGTACCGTGGTACGTTCAACCGAAGTTCCCATAGCGTAACCATTGTTTTCACAAACAAAAATTACCGGTAATTTCCATAACGCAGCCATGTTGAAGGTTTCGGTAAGTGCTCCCTGACGCACAGCTCCATCGCCCATATAGGCCACATTTACAAATTGGGTACCTTTATACTTTTCAGCAAAAGCGATACCCGCGCCCAACGGAATTTGTCCGCCAACAATACCATGCCCGCCGTAAAAATGTTTTTCTTTACTAAACATGTGCATGGATCCGCCCTTACCTTTTGAGCAGCCGGTAGCTTTACCGTAAAGTTCGGCCATAATTGAGTTTGACGACACGCCCTTTGCGATAGCATGCGCATGATCGCGGTAAGCGGTTATCAAACTGTCTTCGGGTTTCAATACAGACATGGCGCCGGCTAAAACAGCTTCCTGGCCAATATATAAGTGGCAAAATCCCCTTATTTTTTGTTGTCCGTATAATTGTCCTGCTTTCTCTTCGAATTTTCGCATTAAAAGCATTGCTTCATACCACATCAGGTATGTGTCTTTATTTATTTCGATTGAACTCATGT
>JAQNCM010000657.1 GCA_029237615.1 Mucilaginibacter sp. | reverse complement strand
TATAATTATATAATACCAGAGTAAAGTGGATATGCATTGGATTTTACAAACAAATATGTTTCAAGAAAAAGAATGGGAAAATCTTGTAGCTTGTCTTGAGCGTTTTAAGATTCCATATTCTGTTCATAAGGTTATCCCATTTATTGGAGAGCTAATCCCTCCTGCCGAACCACAACAAGATAAAGTCGTTTGCTTTGGATCATATTCAATGCGCCATACTGCAAAGGCGATGGGGTGGAATCCTGGCGTCTATGATTTGTTTGATCAAAATTTTAATGTACAGATGAATCATTGGAAAAAAGATATGCTCAATGCTGATTCCATAGTGTGTGCTTTCAAAGATGCAGCAATTGTAGAACCAGCATTTATTCGACCAATCGATGATTCCAAATATTTTGCCGGTAGAGTATTTGATCCTGAAGAATTCAATACGTGGCAGCACGGTATTTGCCTTATGGAAGAAGATTATGGTAATAGTTTAACTAAAGACACACTGATTCAACTATGCAAACCAAAAGTTATCTATTCTGAATATCGTCACTGGATTGTTGATAGACGCATAGTAACAAAGTCATTATATAAGCGTGGTGATAGAGTGATTTATTCTTCAGATGTTGATATTCGTTTTGATCGTTTTGTTGCTCAATTGATTCATAATTATTCTATATCAATGATTGGTAGAAGTGGATGGGAGCCGCATCGTGCCTATGTGCTCGATGTATGTGAAACGCCTGATGGGATAAAAATAGTAGAAATCAATACCATTAATTCCGCAGGATTTTACGCTGGTAATGTGCAGGATATCGTGATGGCTCTTGAAAATATGGAGAATGGATTATGAATGATCTAGACGCAAAACTTTTCAAAAAATGTATTAATTATTTGCTGGATGGTAATCGACTATACATTCAGGATAAAGTATATGGATATTTTAGAAAAGATGATGTAATCGAGGAAGATGAACAGGCGTTTCAAGTATTAGAGAATGGTATTTTCCGAAGACATACAAGTGATGGTTATGGACATCCGCAGGAAATACATTGGATAAGGGTTTGTGAATTAGATCAAGTCGATTATCTTTATGGTGGATGGGACGGTAAGTTTACAGATGAACAAAAAGAAGAATTATTTCTAGGCTTATGTTTTACATTGGTAATGAAGAAAGAACATTCCCGCTAATCTATTGTAGCCTTGGGTGATCCTGCGAATAATTTTGGGATTACCATTATATTTACAGGATCAACTGATGTTGCATTTTGAATATAATTATTACTTTCTAGGTGCTTTCTACCATCACTTAATGATAATGTAATATGATAGAAACTCTTGCCATCAGGTCGCACTGTTTCGCCATTTATCGACACCAATAAAGCTTCAATTCCATCGCCGGAATTTACATAGCCGACAACCTGTGCACTATTGGGAATCTCTGGAACAAGGGTATCGCTAGGTACATTGTGCCGTTCCGTAATATGATGTGCCACCACGTTCTTATATGATGGCGGAAAAGCCTCAAGAATTTGTTTCCTTGAGGCTTGTGTTAGCAAATATCCAGTGTAATACATAATTAATAAGATTCCGCGATTTCAGTAGCGTCACGAATGTGATTGATAAAACGCTTCAGTGCATCGTGCTCAAGTTGTTCTTCGGAACCTTCCTCACCCTCGTCATCATCTTCTTCGAATTCGTGTTCTTCGTACAGCGCCTCAATCTCTTCTAAGTGTGTAATTACATCATTGTAAAAACTCTTCAAATTCAAATCACTCATCTATTTAAATCTCCTTTATAATAATTATCCAAATAGTATCTGTTTGTCATCTTTTGTTACAGGATTGATAGAAGCTTTTGCTTTATCATTTTCTGGTAAATTATTTCTATAATTTTCAGCTAACACTTTAGCGCTAGATTTAAATAATACTTTACCGTCCACCATAACAGCGTATTCCACTGTGTTTACATTATCGTTCAATAAATTGTTCATAAGTTGTTGTCCTCAATAAAGATTATATATAATAAATTTCTGCTTGTGTTTCAAATTGAGTTTCATATTTTACAAATAGTGGGGCAACTTCAGTATCCCAGTCAAGTCCACCAAGTTTAGATCCTATTTTAGGAGATTTTAATTGAATTTTATTAAGGTGGCACCATGAAAACGCTTTCTGTAATATCAAATCAATAGCTTCTACACTAGCATACCTTTTACCATCGTACCCATAAAACTCTTGACTATAACCATTCCCAACATACAAATCATCAGCCACCTTAATAATATGTAATTTGCCTAACATTTTCTTGCCACTTTCTTCACACATGTATTCAGTGTAAATGATCGGCCATTTCCTCTTAAAAGCTAAAGCCACTCCAGACCCCAACTTATGCTTACAATTTACGCCATGAATTAAAAGCCCAAAAGTTTCTAATGTTATATCACGGTTTATTAATATCATTTAAATGGTCCTCGAAAGAATGATTCACCGAACAATATACACTAAGTTTAGCAGGATTCCAATAGCGACTTGATGGTGTGTACCATGTATTGACGCCATCACTATTTTCTTCCGAATCGACAAGTTTTTTACAAATAGAACATTGATGATAGCTAAATTGCGCAGATTCTGGCCACTTTAGCTTCTTCATTTTTAAGTTCCTAGAATGCTCTGCTTAGCGACTAGATCAGTGTATCCACCTACATGAATAGTCTTTCCACTTTTATCAGTGTAAAAAATTTGTGGGACAGTTCTAATTTCGGTATTCAATCCTAAAGATTTAATCTTTTGTTGAATGTCTTCTTTAGTGAATCCAGCACCTAAATCATATTCTTTGTATGGGATGTTCTTCTGGTCCAATAACCATTTCGCTTTACTGCAATACGGACAGGCGGGTTTAGTATAAATTTCGACGTTCATAATGATTCCTTATCGTTGATCAATCTTTTCATTATCTAACAGTTTCTTAATTTGTAAAAATATAATATATCTATTCTTATCATTAAATTTCTTAAAATGTGTAAACCCTAAAATTAAGGTTACGAACATTGCCAGCATATTTATAATGGCTAAGTTTATATCAGATTGGAAGTAGCTTACTATAGACTCGTATAACAATAAAGTGCCAATCATTATACTGAAAACAAATATTGAAAAATTATACCAATATGATTTATAGCATCTTAGCCATTGAATCAATGTGGCTTTCATTATTATTTCTTCGTAGTGCCGTCAGGGCGTCCAGTGATCTTACGGTCCTTCTTGGCAAATTTACGTACACTATCACCCGGAATCAGATTATCACGACGGCCTTTAACAGGTTTTTTGGATTTAAGACGACCTTGCATAATGAACTGGCGCACTCTGGATTGAGTGACCCCAAGCATTTTAGCCGCTTGTGCAGTGGTAACATCTGGTGCAACGTCTCCTGGGGGTGGAGTTTTGCTTAAAGTAGCGTTCTCGTTGCTACTTTCTGTGATGGGTTTTGGTAAGTCTTTCAAATCGGCTAGTTTCATAATTATAACCTGTACAACACTATTATTTATTATTTGGTTTCATAATTATTGATTAATTGTTGAGCTGTGCTCCATATTTTGCAATATAGGTCTTGTAGTCGAGCCATTGGTTGTCGATTTTAAAGCCCCATGTTCTAACCCGTGGGCCTGTGATGAACAATGTCCATGTTGGACATTCTTTTTCATTCCAACGAGATGAAACGTTTGGAAGCAATTCTATCCGATGTAAAGTAGACGGGCGGCGCATAACCAAAGCACCTGTTTTACGATGAAAGACGCCTTTCTCGGTATGTTCGATATATTCCCCATCTAACAGGAATGACACATTGATGTATTCATGATCATGGAGCGCTCTGTCATCGTCTGACACCCTGAAATTATGATAGTACACATTGAAGAATCGATTACGCGGCAGAAGCCACCAGCGTTTAAGATAAGCGCTACCTACGGTAAAATCGGGTGGTCTATTTTTAATATGTTCTTGTAATTTCTTATGTAAATATTTTGCGAATTCTAATTTTAATTTTTCCAACATACATGGTTCCATTTTCAAATATTATATCCCATGTTGGTAATTTGTACAAGTTATATTATTGTGGTATAATGTTGTTATAAATTGGAGATATATAATTATGCACACCGCCTGTCATGCCTTACATATGGTAGATGTGGTACATGCTTCCACCATGATCTATAACTTCTACAAAAGTGAAATTGAAAAATTTAAAGTAGAATTTTATTACCAGATTGGAGTACCGCCCTATCACACAGTGGATGTTGATACTTTGGAGAAAGCGTGGTATGAGTTAGATCAAGATTTAAATGCAGAGTTGGATAACATTGGCGTATACTACAACGAAGGCAAGACCATCTTTATCAGAGTGTATAAGAATGCTAAGGTCGATGTTTACGCTGCTGAAAATTATAAAAACAAAGGGATACCAATCAATGGAATTTAAATGTAGTTTTAACGGTATAGATGAATTTACAGATATAGATAGAGTATATGAATTATCGCAAAGGTTTCCATTCATAGAGTGGGGCATCCTCTACTCACTAACAAGAAGTGAAGATGATAGAGAAATACGATATCCATCTTATAATTTTATTTGGGATTTATTAGAAGATAGTGCGTTATATGGTGAGGCTTTATATCCGGCACTTCATTTATGTGGTAAAGCGGCTCGTGATTTCTTATTAGAAGATGATGTTCCATTTTCTCCATTAGTTTATGATGTTGATAGAATTCAAATTAATGTCAATTTAAAAGAACTTGACATTCAGCCATTTTTTGCACTGCGGCGATTGATGTCAACCTATCCATTTCGGTCATTTATTATCCAATATAACGACAATAATAAAAATATTATTGATGATCCTATCAATAGGCAATTTATGATCAGATTTAACTCAATTCATATTTTGAAAGATGCATCCTGTGGTAATGGTATCCTCACTGAGGATACGTCTATACCTGATTCATGCTCATTCAGTCCAATAGGCTTTGCAGGTGGATTGGATCCTGAGAACATTTCAACAGCATTTCCTCGAATATATAACAGTGTTATAGCGGCAAATGTAGAAGGGGCTAATGATAATAAGATGTTCTGGATCGATATGGAATCCGGGGTTAGAACGAATGATAAATTTGATTTGGACAAAGTTGAAGCAGTCGCCAGTTATGTTGATAGTTATATCAAATCTGCGCCGACAGAGTTGATTTTTTGATCATGAATGATATTACAATTTTCAAACTCGATACTGATGTTGCGGAAGATATTTTAGATTTACACACCTTGATGAAAGAAGAGATAGACAACTTGAGAAATTTGTATGAGGCGATCATATTTAAGAATTATAAACCAAGAGAAGGAAAGCTTGAAGACTTGGCGATTTATGAAGTGCTTCTGAATAATGACTCAATGTCATTGAAAATAATGTCACCTTATTTAATTATTGCAGATTTGAAGAACGACAATACTCAGATTCTTCAATATGATATAGAAGATCGGGACATTTACGCATACAATTTAAATGATATGGACACCCGTACTAGTAGGAGCCATGATGGAATTATGGATGAGGTTGACTTCATTTACGATTTGGCCAAAGAGGCAAAATTATACGAACGATATGCTGCTCCTGTCTCACTGAACATATACTTGCACGATCTTTTGAAAGGTATGAAGAACTTTGAAGCCATTACAATGGAAAATATCAAAGAAGTAACTGAATGGGTCGGTTATGCAACTAATAAAAAATTACATTAAAACACGGATATTTTTGATTTATAAATACGATTGGAGAAAAAATTATGGCGAAGAAAAATAAAGGTAATGACGGTAATAATATTGTACAGTTGATTTCAAATAATAATGGAATTCCAACTCCGCAAGAACTGGCAAAAGCTATTGATCCTGTGGCAGACATGGCACACCAGAAGAAACAATTTTACGATAATACTATGAACGAATTGCTAACCCAACATAAAGAGAAGGGTAGCTTAGCGTTTGAGATACTTAAATCGGTGCTGAATCAAAATCATACAGAACTGATGCGTGGCGAAGATTTTGAACAAATTGTCAAGAATGCATATAATTTGGCTGACGTGTTTAAACAAGAAATGGATTTTCGTTGGAAGTCAGATGTAGATCACGTAACTGCCGCTATCTATGGGCAGCAACCAGAAAACGATGCAGAGACTGCGGGCCAACCGGCAGCCGACGTAGAAGATAGTTCCACCATTAATTAAAGATCATTGTAAACTATCATCTCAACATCGATGAGAATATTATTAGCGGATTTAATTAATTTGGTTAAATCCGCTTTTATATTTAAGATAGCTGATTCATCGCTTAAACTATAAAAAACCGATAGCATTTGTAATTCAGTAGTTAACGCTATAGATTCTTCAAAAAATACTTCCATGTCAAGTATAATTTCTTTGGAACATCGCGCAAGTACTTCGGGGGATTGGAATAATCGCCCAATAGCTGCATTGAGCATCGCGACCGTATTATACATTTTACTTAATAATTTATAATGGTTAACTAATGATGGCGTGGTCATATTTGTACTCTTTAATTTATTTATGTTGCTAATTCTTATTTCATACGGTATAATTTAATTCTTAGTAATCGTGAATGGGATAAAAATAATGAACATTAGAGAAAAATCAGTAAATGATATTTGTAGTCAGTTAAGTGATAATTATGCAGAGCTTATGTGGCAATCGTTTAAAAGCGAGGAAGAGTTTTTAGACTTTTTAATGAGCACAGTGAAGGTATCTTACAATATTGGATACCGTGATGCAACAAATTCGAAGAAAAAGACTGGTAATAAACGTAAAAAGACATGAATATATTAGTTACAGCATGGTATTTAGATACTGGTGCAGGGCTAGAATTCAATCACATTTCAGATGGGTACAATGAGAACCATAAAGAGCCTTATTATTTCACGGAATATCAAGGCAAACTTTGGAAAAATGGTAAATGGATTGGGAAGAAAGCCACTTTGGAAAATAATAATTTAATTATACAGAAAAAATGAGAATATTATGGACATAACTTTTGAATCGTCCGAAAAATTATACAATGATTTAGTAAAGTTGGTACAAACTAATGAGGCTTTTTACACCACTGAACAGGAATTGGACGGGGTGCAATATATTATTTTTAATTACCGTATGGCTTCATATACGGACTTTTGTCAAGCTGGCGCTCTGAATGCTAGAGGCACTATGTTTGAAGTGTACAATGGTAATTTCATACGATTGGTTTGTCTACCTTTTGCCAAATTTTTTAATTTGGGTGAAACCCCATTTACGATGGATTTAGATCTATCTGATGTCGATTATATTGCCGACAAAATGGATGGCAGCATGATTTGCTCATACCTACATACAGATAAACTCAGTGGTGAAAAAATCTTAAAACTAAAGACAAAAGGTTCCATAAGTAGTGATC